>JAVBNC010000107.1:0-8403 GCA_031551765.1 Desulfovibrionaceae bacterium | reverse complement strand
CGTCTTGCCCGCGCCAGAAGTGGTGGACCCTATGTATAAACCGGTCAGGGACTGCCTCCGGCGGCCGCGGGTCGCGGGCCGCGACGCCCGGGGGAAAGGGGAAACCTTTCTTGAAAGAAACAGGCACGGCCTGTGCGGGGTTTCCCCTTTCCCCCGGACCCCCTATCCCCTTCCAAAGAACTTTGCCAGAGGGTATTGGGGCCGTTTCTCGTTAATAGGGCGCTACCGTACAATAACGGCAGCGCCCCTTTCAACCTTTCAAATCGGTATCCGCTCCACGCGAGCGCACTTTTTTCTAGCCACCCTGAACGGGGTCCAGGGACGCCAGCCCTTGGCGGGTGCAGGGCAGCGCCCTGCTCTCGTCTTGGATGGCTTCGACAAAATTGCCTTTTCTATTTGCCGAGCACGCCCAAAGTGGCCTGGGCAATTTCCAGTTCCTCGTTGGTGGGAATGACCAGCACGGGCACTTTGGTTCCGGCCGGGCTGATGGAGCGGGCCACGCCCTTGCGCTGGTTGTTGGCGGCCGCGTCCAGGGCTATGCCCATGTGCTCCAGGCCTTTGCAGACTTCCGCGCGCACGTGGTCGTCGTTTTCGCCTATGCCGGCGGTAAAGACCAGGGCGTCCAGGCCGCCGAGCACCGCGTAATAGGCGCCCAGGTACTTTTTGATGCGGTAGCAGAACACGTCAAAGGCCAGCTGGGCTTTTTTGTCGCCCTTTTCGCGGGCGGCGTGGATGTCGCGCATGTCGTTGAAGCCGCACAGGCCCTTGAGCCCGCTCTGCTTGTTGAGAAGGGTGTCGATTTCCTTGACGGAAAGCCCTCTGCTGTCGGCCAGGTACAGGTACAGGGCGGGGTCCACGTCGCCGGAACGGGTGCCCATGACCAGGCCGCTCAGCGGAGTCATGCCCATGCTGGTGTCGATGCATTTGCCGTTTTTCACCGCGGCCATGGAGCAGCCGTTGCCCAGGTGGCAGGTGATGAGTTTGGTTTCTTCCGGCTTTTTGCTCAGGAACTTGGCGGCTTCTCGGCTGACGTAGCGGTGCGAGGTGCCGTGGAAGCCGTAGCAGCGGATGCGCAGCTTTTCATACAGTTCGTAGGGCAGCGCGTAGGTGAAGGCCTTGGGTTCCATGGTGGCGTGGAATTCCGTGTCGAACACGGCCACGGACGGGGCGTGGGCAAAAAGCTTCTGCGCCACATCAATGCCCTGCAGGTTGGCGGGGTTGTGCAGCGGGGCCAGCGGGGCCAGTTCCATGATGGCCTTTTTCTCGGCCTCGCCCACAATGCAGGCCTGCTGCAAGAGTTCGCCGCCCAGCACCACGCGGTGGCCCACCGCGCCGATTTCCTCAAGATTCCTGATGACGCCCTTGTCTTTGTCCGTCAGCAGCCTGACCACGGCGTGCATGCCGGAAGTGTGGTCCGGAAAGGGCTGCTCCAGGCTGAACTTGGCTTCCTTGTCCGTGCCCGGCCAAATTTTATGGGTCAACGCGCCGCTTTTCTCGCCGATGCGTTCCACCAGGCCGGAGCACAACGCGCGCTTGTTGGTCATGTCCATGAGTTGGTACTTGAAGGAGGAGCTGCCGCAGTTGATAACCAGAACGTTCATGATCAATTCCTCGCAAAAGTGAAGAGCTTTACAGACTGAAAGGAAAACTGACAATCAACTTAAAATCGCGTTCGTCCTGGAACGCGTTTTTGTATCCCGTCCAACTGGGAAGCGAAGTGGCGTTGCGGTACTCCGTATAGTGGGCCTTGATGGAAGAGCCCTTGAGCCTGCCTTCCGGCACGGTGTAGCCCAGGTCCAGGGTCAGGGCTTTTTCGTTCAGGCGCTGGGAATAGCCGTAGGCCTTGCCGTCCCAGCCGTGGGAATAGCCCATGCCCGCTGAAAAGCCTTTCACCCCGAGCAGGTCGTCCAGCTTGCGGGAAAAGCCCGCGTATATGGCCTTTTCCTCGTTGTGGTCCCAGTCGGAACGGCTGTCCCACCAGGGTTCGTAGGCCCCGTTGGCCCCGCCGTACGCGCTGATAAGCCGGTAGGCGAAATAGCCCATCTGGTTCGCGCTGTCCTGCGGGGCCTGAGTATAGGTGAACTCAAGCCGAAAGGTCCAGAGTTTGTATTCGTATTTCGCGTGCAAAAAATGCTGGAACGCCATGCCGGAAAAGTTGTCGTTCACGGAGCCGGAATCGTCCGAATCGTCCATGATGTAGAGAGTATAGCCCAGCGTCAACGTGTCTTCGTCCAGTTTTGTAACGTACTTTGTCTTGATGTGGGCGTTTTTCAGATAACGTTCCGATTCTCCGTAGGCCGTTTCCAGGGACAGGCCGGAAAGCGGGCCGCTGGAAAAGGTGTAGCGCGCGCCCAGGGACCACAGCCAGGCCACGTGGGTGGTACCGTCGTTTTGCCGGAAATTGAAAACATCCTTGTACCACGGCGCTTTGTACCCGTCGGCCCAGGCCCCGGCCAGGGACAGGCCGCCGAAGTCCGCCCCCACTTCCACGCCCTGGTAGGTGCCGGGGTACAGGGACCAGTTCACGCCCAGCACCCCGGGCCCGCTGGGCTGGAAATACCCGGCCTTGGCCCAGGCAGGGCCGGCTTTGGCTTTCAGGTGCGCCTTGTACAGCGACGCGCCGTTTTCCGGGTCTTTTTTGGACCAGTCCGCGTGCCAGGGGTCCCGCCAGGGGAAAAAGCTCATTTCGTGGTCAGGCGAGGCGTGGTTATACAGGTCGTAGGTGCCGAAAGCCCCCAAGTCCACGCCCAGAAAGCCTCCGGCAAAACCGGAAATGAAATCCGCCCCGGCCTGCACCGTGGCGTGGTCCAGGTTGTTGACGTAGCGGCCCTTGTTCAGATCGTAACGAATGCGCTTGCGTTGAAAGAAGAAGAGGTTGCCGGAAATTTTGGCGTCGTCGATAAAAGCGGAACCGGTGGACAGGCTTTTTTCCTGTGTTTCTTCCGCCTTGTACAGCGGCGGCTCCAGGTCTTCCGCCCCCAGGGCCGCGCCGGGCGATAACGCCAGCGCGAAAAAGACGGCGAGCGCAAAAAAAGCCCGCGCCGCGCGGCGGCAAGGCCATAAAGCCTGTGGCGCGAAGAGGGGCGCGGCATTGCGGGCGGTACGTCCATACGCATGCCTGTTAGGATATTTTCAGCAGCCTGTCACGCGTATCTCATTTTTTCCCGCTTGACAGCGAAGGGGGTATTCTTCATACATTTGGTACACCAAATGGACTTCCATTTTTCTTTTGGGCTCCGCGACGGCCTACAGCAGGGCCGCATCGGCCGGGGCATTTTGACAAGATGGATGAAGCACAGTACAGTTGGATCCAATCATCGTCCGGGTCAGCCTCGTGCCTCACAAGGCGGCTGTTTCCGGCTTTCTGAAATGACGCTGTTTCCCCGCCGCGCGGTGCTCCGCGCCCAACAAAGCTAAAACCGCGCATGCGGAACCGGAGGAACGCAGACAGACAGGCAAGTCCGTGCTCACCATAGACCGACTTGCCTTTTCTTTTTCTCCCGCCCTTTGCCCATAATCATTCCAAGGCGCGCCATGCGTTTGGATAAAGCCCAAGGAGTTGTCATGAAAAAGTCCACAGTGCTGCGGAACAGGCTGAAAAAAGGCGGCGTGCTGCCCGCCCCCGGCGCGTCCACCGCGCTTTTGGCCAAACTGGTGGAAATGGCCGGGTTTGAAGTGGTGTACGCCACGGGCGCCGGCATCGCCAACATGCAGTTCGGCGTGCCTGACATCGGCCTGGCCACCATGAGCGAAGTGCTGGAGACGGCCAAACGCATGAACGACTCCGTTTCCGTGCCGGTTATCGCCGATATCGACAACGGCCACGGCAACGCGCTGAACACCTACCGCACCGCCAAGGAATTCACCGCCGCCGGCATCGCCTGCCTGCAACTGGAAGACCAGGTGCTGCCCAAGCGCTGCGGCCACTTTGACGGCAAGGCCGTGGTGAGCACCGAGGAAATGGTCAGCAAGATCAAGGCGGCCAAAGACGCCATGTCCATTGACCCGGACGCGCTGCTTATCGCCCGCACCGACGCCATCGCCGTCAACGGCATTGACGACGCCCTGGAGCGCGGCGCCAGGTTCCTGGAAGCCGGCGCGGACATCCTGTTCGTGGAAGCGCCCGTCAGCGTCGATCAAATGAAGCTGGTCACCTCCACCCTGAAAAGCTGGCACGTGGCCAACATGGTGGAAGGCGGCAAAACGCCTCTTTTGACCAACAGCGAAATGGAAAAGATGGGCTTTAACATCGTGCTGTACGCCAACGCCCCGCTGAAAGCGGCCGTCAAAGGCACCAAGGACCTTTTGTCCCACTTGATGCACCACGGCACCAGCAACAATTGCGACCACCTGATGATTTCCATGAAAGAGCGCAACGAGATCACCCATCTCGCCGAAATGCGCGCTCAGGAACTGCGCTACAAATCTTAACCCACGGGCAACCCCTAACGTTGGAAGGATAGACAATATGCCTCTACAGAAACGGAAATTGATGTATCTGTTGCTCGCGCTGGCCGTGGGCGCATTTGTGATGTTCTTTCTGGCTCCCATGACGGGCCTCAGCCCCCAGGGGCAGCGGCTGCTGGCGCTCCTGGCCTTTATCGTCGTGGTGTGGTCCACGGAAGCCGTTTCCTACCCGGTATCGGCTCTGGTGCTTATCGTGCTGATTACGCTCTGCTATATGGACCCGAGCAAGGGCCTGAGCAAGAGCATGAAAGCCGGGATCAACGCGGCCATAGGCGGGCTTGCCAACACCACGCCGCTTATTTGTATGGCCGCCACGGCCTTTGCCTTTGTGGTGCAAAAGTGCGGCCTTTCGCAACGGGCCGTGTTCAGCATTCTGCGCCTCATTTCCGGCGGCCAGACCGTGGTTAAAGCCAAGCGCATGCTGCTGGCCATTTTCTGCGTGGAAGTGCCCATGTCCGTCATGGTGCCCTCCGCCACGGGCCGCGCCGCCATTTACCTGGCCCTGGCCGAAGCCATGCAGAAGCCCTTCAAGTTCAGCAAGCTGGACGACAACGGCAACGATACCGGCGGCAACCCCTTTCAGAAAGGCATCTACATCCTTTGCGGCCTTCTGCCGGGCATGATGGGCGCGGCGTTTCTGACCGCCTCCCCCCTGACCCTGATGGCCGGCGACATGATCGCCACCGGTTCCGGCCTGACGCAGAGCTGGATGGCCGTGGCCTCCTATCTGGTCATTCCGGCGCTGCTGCTGCTGATTTCCTTCTACTTCCTCATTCTCAAGATCTACCCTTCCTCGGTGGATGATATTCCCTTGAGCTTTGTGGAAGACCGCATGAAAGAACTGGGACCCATGAACTCCACGGAAAAGTACGTGCTGACCGTGTTCTTCATCACTCTCGGTTTCTGGGTGACGGACAAGTGGCACGGCATTCCGCTGGATATCACCATGATCGCCATGATCATCGCCTTTTACCTGCCCTATGTCGGGCCGGGTAACTGGAAGTCCGACAGCAAGAGCTTTGCCTGGAACACCATGCTCATCGTGGGCGTCTCGCTCGGCTTTGTGCGCGCGCTGACCGCCAACGGCGTCATGAAGTTCATCGCCACCTGGCTGGCCACCTTCAAGATCAACAGCCTCCTGGGCATTCTGATCCTGGTGCTGGCGGTGCTCATTGTGCTGCGTATCGCGGTTTCCTCCAACACCGGCGCGGCCGTGCTCTTTATTCCCCTGTCCATGGAACTTGGCAAGCAGGCAGGCCTTTCTCCGGCGCAGTTGGTGTGCATAGGCTGGGTGGTGTACGTGTTCTGCCGCGCCGGCTTCCTGTTGCCGCAGCAGGGCTCTCAGCCCATGCTCGCCTATGACTTCGGCTACTTCTCCAGAACGGACCAACTGCGGCTTGGTGTGCCGTTGATGGCCGCGGCCGTGCTGATCTACGTCGGCTGGGGCGCGTTCATCATGCCGTATATTGTGCAGTAAAAACCACCACGGCCCGCACGACGCGGGCCGTGCTTTTCTTTTCCGCGCGGGCGCCGGCTGACCCTGGCGCCCGCGGCGTCACAACCGTTTGGCCGGCCCTGTTCCGGCCTTTGCAAAGGAGCGCTCATGGGCAAGAACCTTGTGCAAAAAATTATCGACGCCCACCAGGCGGGCGGCTCCCTGGTTCCCGGAGAGGAAGTGGCCGTCTCCGTGGACTCCATTCTCATGCCGGACTCTTCCGGCACCATGGCCTGTCTGCAGTTTGAAGCCATGGGCATGCCCAAGGTCAAAACCAAGCTGGCCGTCATTTACGCCGATCACCAGACCATGCAGGACGGCTTTGAAAACGCCGACGACCACGCCTATCTGCAGTCCGCCGCCGACAAATTCGGCCTTGTGTTCTCCAAGGCGGGCAACGGCATCTGCCACCAGGTGCAGCTAGAACGCTACAGCCGCCCCGGCTGGATACAGCTGGGCGCGGACAGCCACACCCCCACCTGCGGGGCCGTGGGCATGATCTCCATTGGCGTGGGCGGTCTGGACCTGGCCGTGGCCATGGGCGGCGGCCCCTTCAATTTCGTGTACCCCAAGGTCATCAGGGTCAACCTGAACGGCCGTCTGAAACCCTGGTGCAGCGCCAAAGACGTGGTGCTGGAAGTGCTGCGCCTCTTCGGGGTCAAGGGCAACGTGGGCTGCGTCATCGAATACGGCGGCACGGGCCTGCCCTTTCTGACCGTGCCGGAACGCGGCACCATTACCAACATGGGCACGGAAACCGGCGTGACCACCTCCATTTTCCCCAGCGACGAGCAGACCAAAGCCTTTTTCGCCGCCCAGGGCCGCGAGAGCGACTGGCAGCCCCTGGGGCCGGACCCGGACGCAACCTACGACCGCGTCATCGACATCGACCTGGACTCCCTGGAGCCCGCCGCCGCCATGCCCCACTCCCCCGGCAACGTGGGCAAGATCAAAGATCTGGCCGGGAAGACGGTGCACCAGGTGCTCATCGGCAGCTGCACCAACTCCTCCTACCGTGACCTGATGATCGTGGCCAAGATGCTGGAAGGCCGCACGGTGCACCCCCAGGTCAGCCTGGGCATCGTGCCGGGCAGCCGCCAGGTCTACCAGATGATCGCCGCCAACGGCGCGCTGGCCACCTTTCTGAACGCCGGGGCGCGCATGCTGGAATCCGCCTGCGGCTTCTGTTTCGGCAGCGGCCAGGCCCCGCGCAGCGGCGCGGTTTCCCTGCGCACCTCCAACCGCAATTTCAAGGGCCGCAGCGGCACGGCGGACGCCAACGTCTACCTTGTCAGCCCGGAAACCGCGGCCATTGCCGCCATCACCGGTGTGATCACCGACCCCCGCGACATGGAAAAGCTCTACTCCATGCCCTACCAGTCCATAGGCCTGCCGGAAAAGTACATCCTGGACGACAGCATGCTCATCAAGCCCACGGGCACGGCGGAAATCGTGCGCGGCCCCAATATCGGCCAGCCGCCCAAGAAAGACCCCCTGCCCCAGAAGCTGGACGGCGCCGTGGCCATCAAGGTGGAGGACAACATCACCACTGACCACATCCTGCCCGCGTCCGGCGGCCTGATGAAGTACCGCTCCAACGTGGCCAAATACAGCGAGTATGTCCTGCGCGACGTGGACAAGGACTTCCCCGCCCGCTGCAAGGCCTACCAGGCCAAAGGCACGCCCTCGATCATCGTGGCCGGGCACAGCTACGGCCAGGGGTCCAGCCGCGAGCATGCCGCCATCTGCCCCATGTTCCTGGGCGTGGCCGCCATTATCGCCAAAGGCATAGAGCGCATCCACTGCGCCAACCTGGTCAACTTCGGCATTCTGCCGCTGTTCTTCACCTCGGACGCGGACTACGACGCCATCAGCCCCGGCGACGAGCTGGTCATCGAAAACCTGCACCAGGCCATAGAAAAACCCCAGGTCACCGTAACCAACAAGACCAAAGGCACCACCTTCTCCGCACGCTGCGAGTTAAGCGAGCGCCAGCGGGAAGTCCTGCGTTTGGGCGGGTTATTGAACTATACCAGGCAGAAAGCTTCGTAAAAGGCAATTTTGTCGAAGCCATCTAAGAGTGAGAGCAGGGCGCTGCCCTGCACCCGCCAAGGGCTAGCGCCCCTGGACCCCTTTCAGGGTGACTAAGAAAATGGTGCGCATCTGCCGTTCTGCTGACCAGACACTTCCTGTGCCTGGCCCCTGCGGGGCGCCGGGGAGGACCCCGGCGGGCAAGTCCGCTATCCTGCGGAATTGTCGCGCCACGGCGCTCACATACTGGCGGAAGCTGGATTGAAAGGATAAAAAAGGGCGGCACCGTCATTGTACGGTGCCGCCATAAGCCACGAGAAACGACCCCCTCCCCCTGTCCCAGTTTTTAGTGGAACGGGATGGGGGTCTGGGGGAAGGGAAAACCCCCTTTTTCCAAACAGGGGGTTTTC
>JAVBNC010000002.1:0-2992 GCA_031551765.1 Desulfovibrionaceae bacterium | reverse complement strand
TAGAGCATTTCAACTTTAAAATTGTCTATGCGGATGAAATGCTCTGGTGTTGCGGAACGCAGTGCAGCAACGCCCGCGAGATTGGCGTAGGCGGGCTTTGCCCGCCGTTAAGCGACAATCTCATAGCGAAATTGCTCTAGGTGAAAAGGCTGTTCACCCTCCTTGGGATCGCTGAGACAGGCCCGCCGTGCAACGGCCCCGGCCGAAGCGAAAGAAGGGTGAACAGCCGCAACAGGGTAAACCAGCGGCCAAGGCCGCTGGGCATCAAAGTGAAGAACGTTCAAAAATGCCGGGCTTCAGCGCTTCCTTGGGTTGGCGCAGGGCTTCCGGCACTTCCACGTTGAGCTGGGCCAGGCCCCCGGCGGCCGTGCCGGGCAGGGCCAGGGCCAGGTTCACGAAACGGTCTATTTCCTTGGGCTGGGCCAGGCCTTCCGCCAAAGTGCGGAACTTGCCGATATAGTCGTCGCGGCGGTAGGGTTTCGCGCCCAGGGGGTGGGCGTCAGCCAGGGCCAGCTCTTCCTCAATGACCGAGCCGTCTTTCATGGTGATGACCGCTTTGCCGCCGAATGCCCGCTTGTTGGGGTCCGGGTGGTGGTACAACTCGGTCCAGCCGTTGTCTTCCACGGTGGCAACGCGTTTCCACAGCTCCACGGTGGCGGGCCGGTTGGAACGCTGCTTGGTGTAGCTGTCAATGTGGTGCCAGCGCCCGTCTTCTAGGGCCACGGTGAAAATATACATGGCGCTGTGGTCCAGGGTTTCGCGGCTGGCGTTGGGGTCGTGCTTCTGCGGGTCGCCCGCGCCGCTGCCGATGATGCGGTGAGTGTGGTGGCTGGTGTGCAGCATGATGCTCTCAATTTTCGTGGTGTCGCTGACGCGCTTGCGGACGTGAAAGGCCAGGTCGATGAGCGGCTGGGACTGGATTTCCGCCGAATAGGCCTTGGTGTATGTTTCCAGAATGCCGCGCTTGGCCTCGCCCTTTTCCGGCAGGTACAGTTCGTATACCGCGTCCGGCCCCTTGAGCAGCCAGGCGATAATGCTGTCGTCGCCTTCATAGATGGGGGCCGGGGAGGTTTCGCCGCGCATGGAGCGGTCCACGGCCTCTATGGACAGTTTGCAGGTGTGGCCGGGCACCGTGGCTTTCCAGGTGGAGATAAGCCCCTTGCGGGACTGGCGGGTCATGACGTTGGTATGCACGGCCTGGTTGATGGACTGGTAAACCACTTCCTGGGGCAGGCGCAGCATGGCGCCTATGCCCCCGGCTATGCCCGCCGCCAGGTGGGGCAGGTGGTCGATGCGGTGCTTGTGCAGGCAGATGCTTTTGGTGAGGATAATGGACAGCTCGTAGGCCGCCGCAATGCCCCGGACCAGGTCCGCGCCGGAGCGGCCGCACTGCTGCCCGGCCGCGACAATGGCGGAAATCATGTCGCCGGGGTGGTTCATGTCGGCGGCCAGGAAGGTATCGTGAAAATCCAGCTCCCGCACGGCCGTGGCGTTGGCGTAGGCGGCCCAGCCGCAGGAAAAGCGCTGGCTGTTCGGCAGGCCGTAGACGGTGGCTCCGCCCGCCTTGGGGAAGCAGCAGGCCTGGGTCCGGGCGTTGGCCACGGGGCGGCGGGCCACCCCGGCGGTTGCCACCCCGGCGTTATCCAGGATACGGTTGACGATCATCTCTTCGACCTCGGGGTCGATGGGCGCGAGGTCCAGGGCCACCTGGGCCAGTTTCCAGGCCAGTTCCTGTTCGCGGGGCAGCTTTTCCGTGGCGCGATACGTTCTGACCGTGTCCTTTTTCATGGGAAACTCCTTTGCGTTGTCCGGCTGGCCGGGAGGTTGAGAGAAGACCCCTGTGACGTGCGGGTGCGGAAAATCGGACTGGAATGCTGTGAAACGCGGCACGCGCCAAGCGCATGGAGGCCCCCGGGTGACGCCCGGCCTCAAGGAATTGCTAGCCGTTTTTTTGATTAAGTGTCAACATTTTTTGCGCATACTGACAGTTAATACTAAAATATTGCACTTTATTTTTATAAAGTGTCAACAAAAATGGAGGGGCCCATGCCAGGGGAAATGGAAGAAGGACTGGACCGGGAAAGCACTCTGGCCGACAAAATGTTTGAGCTCCTGACCGAGGAGATCGTCAGCGGGGCCTTGCCGCCCGGCTCGAAAATCAGCGAGCCGGAGCTGGCCCGGCGCCACGGGGTCAGCCGGGGGCCGTTGCGCGAGGCATTGCGCCGTTTGCAGGAGCGCAAGCTGGTCACGCGTTCCCCGCGTTTCGGGGCCAGGGTGGCGGAAATGTCGGCGGAGACCTTCGCGGAGATCTTCACTATCCGCGAAGCCCTGGAGTGCATCGCGGCCAGGGAGGCGGCCATCCACATCACCAAAGAGGAAGTGGCCCACCTGCGTTCGCTGGTGCTGGCGCGGGAAGGGCAGTTGGCGGCTTCGGACACGGCCCTCTACCCTCAGGGCCCGGAGGACGAGGATTTCCACTTCGCCATTGCCCGTTTCAGCCGCAACCGGCTGCTCATATCCCTGCTCTGCGACGAGTATTACCAGCTGTTGCGACTGTACCGGCTGCGTCACGGCGGGGAAGCCCGGCGTGCCCGGCGCGCGCTGGTGGAGCACAGCCGTCTGGTGGACGCCCTGGCCGACGGCGACGGCGAGCTGGCCGAGCTGCTCATGCGCCGCCACATCACGGCCACCCGCAAAAGCATGGAAGAGCACGTGGTGGCCGGGCAGGAAGCCGCTGCGGCCATCGCCAAAAAGCCCCGCGCCCGCCGGAGGGCCAAGTAGCTGTCGAAGCCAATTAAGAGTCGCAGCAGGGCAGCGCCCTGCTCTCATTCCTGGATGGCTTCGACAATTATTTAAGGCTCTAGACCATCAGGTCTTTGTTCTTTGACACCAAAAGCTTGAGGCCAGCAAGGAGCCTGGGCAGCGCTTGGTTGTAGCGCCATTCGCATTCCTTGAGGTGGAGTTCGAAATTCCGCTTCACGCCATTAAACTT
>JAVBNC010000071.1:0-9897 GCA_031551765.1 Desulfovibrionaceae bacterium | reverse complement strand
CTGCGCTCGGGATGACGTGTAGTAAACGACGATACTCCCGCCCCCACCCTGAAGGGGCTCCACGGGGCGCGCCCCTTGGCGGGGGAGTCCAGAGAGGGCAGAGCCCTCTCTGGCCGCCGGAGGCATGCCCTCCAGATGGCTTCGACAACTATTTCTCCCCCCTTGCGCATCCAATAAATATGAGGCACCCTGCCCCCCTATGATCCGCATCCAAAACCTGCATAAACGCTACGGCGAAACCGCCGTGCTGTCAGATATCTCCCTGTCCGTGGAGGCCGGGGAGATTTTCGGCGTGGTGGGGCATTCCGGGGCGGGCAAGTCCACGCTGTTGCGCTGCCTGAACGGGCTGGAAGGCTACCAGAGCGGCAGCCTCACGGTCATGGGCAAGGAAGTGCGCGACCTGGACGAAAACGGCCTGAAAGAACTGCGCCGCGACATGGGCATGATTTTCCAGAACTTCAACCTCATGGCCCGCAAGACGGTGTATGAAAACGTGGCTTTTCCCCTGGAAATCTGGGGCGCGGCCAAAGCCGAGACAGACGGCCGGGTCATGGAACTGCTGGAACTGGTGGGCTTGGCGGACAGGCGCAACGACCGCATCCAGAGCCTTTCCGGCGGGCAGAAACAGCGGGTGGGCATAGCCAGGGCCCTGGCCCTCAACCCTAAAATTTTGCTCTGCGACGAAGCCACTTCCGCGCTGGACCCCAAGACCACCATCGCGATTCTGGATTTGCTGCAGAATATCAACCAGCGCCTCGGCCTGACCATTGTGCTGGTGACGCACCAGATGGAAGTGGTCAAACGGGTCTGCCACCGCCTGCTGCTTCTGGAAGGCGGGGTCACCCAATGCCTGGGCGTGACGGAAGAGCTGTTCCTCTCCCCCACGGAGAATTTGAAAAAGTTCGTGGAGGACGAGTTCACGCTCATCCCTTCCGGCGTCAATATCCGGCTGATGTTCCCGCGCGAAATTTCCCAGCAGGCCGTCATCACCACCATGGCCCGGGAGCTGGATATCAGCTTTTCCATTGTGGGCGGCCGTCTGGAGCGCTACTTGGACGACGTGCTCGGCTTTCTGATCATCAACGTGGGGGAAGAGCAACTGCCTGCGGTGCTTGACTATTTGCGCCGCAAAAAACTGTACTGGGAAGTTCTTTCCCAGGGGCCCGATTCCTCCGACCGGGAGAACGAAGCATGAGCGGCGCGGAACTATTGGAAGCCCTGCTGGAAACCCTGTACATGGTGGCCGTGTCCAGCTTCTTTTCCGTGGTCCTGGGCTTTGCCCTGACCATTCCCATGATTCTGACCGGTCCGCACGGTCTGCGGCCCAATCTCAAGGTCTACGCGGTGCTGGACGCGGCCGTGAATTTGCTGCGCTCCTTTCCGTTCATGATTTTGATGATCGCGCTCATTCCCTTTACGCGCCTGGTGGCGGGCATGGCCATTGGCAGCACGGCCGCCATGGTGCCGCTGACCATAGCCGCCGCGCCCTTTACCGCGCGCCTCCTGGAAGGGAGCCTCTTGGAAGTGGACAAGGGCGTGGTGGAAGCCGCGCGCTCCTTCGGGGCCAGTGACATGCAGATCATTTTCCGGGTGCTGCTGAAAGAGGCCCTGCCGTCCATCGTACTGAACATCGCGGTGCTGGTCATCGCGCTGCTGGGCTATTCCGCCATGGCCGGGGCCATAGGCGGCGGCGGGCTGGGCGCGCTGGCCTACAATTACGGCTACCTGCGTTTTGAGACCGAAGCCATGCTCTACGCCGTGGGCATTCTGATCGTCATTGTCCAGATCATCCAGTCCGGCGGCAACTGGCTGTATAAAAAACTGCGCTGACGCGCGGAGGGTTACTTTATGAAACGCCTGATCTTACTGCTCGGCCTTGTGTTCTGCCTTGCCTTGCCCGCCCTGGCGGCGGAAGGCGGGAAAATCGTGGTCGGCGTCACGCCCTTCCCGCACAAGGACATCATGCTCATAGCCAAGGGGCTGCTGGCCAAAGAGGGCTACACCCTGGAAATCAAGGAATTCACGGACTACGTGCAGCCCAACATGGCCCTGGCCTCCAAGGCTTTGGACGCCAATTTTTTCCAACACGTCCCCTATCTTGAGAACATGAACAAGGAAAAGGGCCTGAACCTGGCCTGGGTGGCGAAAGTCCACATTGAGCCGCTGGGCCTTTACTCCAAAAAGATCAAAAACCTGGATGAGCTGAAAAGCGGCGACCGGGTGGCCGTGCCCAACGACCCCACCAACGAGGCCAGAGCCCTGCGCCTTTTGGAGGCGCATAAGCTTATCAGCGTAAAGCACGGCGAACTGGTCACGGTGCGCGATATTACCGCCAACCCCAAGGGCATCCGCTTCATGGAACTGGAAGCGGCCCAGTTGCCCCGAACCTTGCAGGACGTGGCGGCTTCCGTCATCAACACTAACTTTGCGGCGGCGGCCAAGCTTGTGCCTGCCAAAGACGCCATTATTATTGAAGGCAAGGACTCGCCCTATGCAAACGTGCTGGTGGTGCGCAAGGACGACGTGAGCAAGCCGGCCATCCTGGCCCTGATCAAGGCCGTCCAGTCCCCGGAAGTAAAGGCGTATATTGAAAAGGACCTGGTGCCCAAAGGCATTGTGCCCGCGTTTTAGTCCTTGTCCCATACCCCGCGCGGCCCGTCATGAGGCGGGCCGCACCCGAAAGGCGTCATGCTCACCTTTTTCACCATTGTCACCACCATTTACACGGCCATCCACGCCTATATTTTCTGGCGCCTGCGCGCGGCCTTCGGGCCCGGCCTGTGGCAGGTTCCGGTGTTGCTCTTTTTCCTGGCCATGATCACCCTGGGCTTTCTCCGCCGCCAGCAGCCCCAGGGGCCGGTCATGGAAGCCGTGTCCTGGTTCTCTTTTATCTGGATGGGCCTCATGCTCATCGCGGTCACCTGGTTCCTGCTGCTGGACGCGGGCCTGCTGACCCTGCGCCTGGCGGACTGGGCCGCGGGCACGGATCTGGCGCGTTTTTTCCGGCTGCAACGCTCCGTGCCGCTGCTCTTGTGCCTCATTCTGGGCCTGGCCGCCTACGCGCTGTATGAAGCCCACACCCCGCGAGTCGTACGGCTTACCCTGCCCACGGCCAAGCTGCCCGCCAGGGCAACACGCCTGCGCCTGGTGGCTGTCAGCGACGTGCATATCGGCCCCACCGTGGGCGCGCGGCAGGTGCGGGCCATAACCGAGCTGGCGCGCAAGGAAAACCCGGACCTGTTCCTGATGCTGGGCGACCTGGTGGACGCGAACATGAACGGCCGCCACCAGGAAGAAGAGCTGTTGCGCTCCGTGCCCGCCCGCTACGGCAAGTTCGCGGTGCTGGGCAACCACGAAGCCTACCGGGGGGAACAAAATTCCCTGCGCTTCATCCGGGCGGCGGGCTTCCGCGTGCTGCGCGGCGAAGCGGCGCAAGCTGGGGGCATTACCATTGTCGGTGTGGACGACCCGGCCTTTGGCGGCAGGCAGGCGGCCAACACCTCCTCTCTGCCTCTGCTGCAAAGCGCGGACAGGAGCCGTTTTACCCTGCTGCTGCAGCACCGTCCTCTGGGATCTGAAGAAGGCGCGGGGCTTTTTGACCTGCAGCTCTCCGGCCATACCCACGGCGGGCAGATCTGGCCGGCCCGATACCTGGTCCGCCGCGTCCACAAATTCGCCCAGGGGTTGAACACGCTCAGCGGCCCCATGGGGACGGGCCTTCTCTACCTCAGCAACGGCGTGGGATACTGGGGGCCGCCCATGCGCCTCTGGACGCCGCCGGAAGTGGTGGTTATCGACCTGGTGCCCGCTTAAAGGCTGTTCACCAGGGGCTGTCTCTGGAGTATTTTACCTTTGAGATTTTATCTTATGACAAAATGCTCTGGCCTTGCGAAACGCAGTGCGGCAAGGCCCGCGAGATTGGCGTAGGCTGGCTTTGCCAGCCGTTAAGCGACAATCTCAAAGCGAAATTGCTCTAAAAAGTGTCTTTGCCCCTTACCAATACTTTTCCCGTCCATTGACGTTCCGCCAGGTGCACTACCGGGCGGGACGTCGCCTTTTAGCGGCCTCTTTCCTTCCATTTACCCGTGCCTTTCCCACTCCTTTGAGCAGCCCTTGCGGGACAGCCAGTTGCGTCAAAAACAAGGCGGAAAATTTTGCCATCCGCTTGAAAAGGCGAGCGGCTCTTTTTTTCTGCCTCTTTTATCATACTGTTTTATTTATAATTTTATACTTTGGCATCGCGTTTGCTAAAAGCTCGACACAAAACCCTCAAAGGAGGACTTCCCATGTCTTTGGTCATAAATCACAACTTGATGGCTATGAACGCGGCCAGGAACCTGGGGGTCAGTTACGACCGCCTTGCCACCTCAACCCGGCGCCTTTCTTCGGGACTGCGCGTGGGCACCGCCGCGGACGACGCCGCGGGCCTCGCCATCCGCGAACTGATGCGCGCCGACATCGCCACCCTTAACCAGGGCGTGCGCAACGCCAACGACGGCATCTCGCTGCTCCAGACGGCTGACGGCGCGCTGCAGGTCATTGACGAAAAATTGATCCGGATGAAAGAACTGGCCGAACAGGCCGCCACGGGTACCTACAACTCTGACCAGCGTCTGATGATCGAATCCGAATATCAGGCCATGGCTTCGGAAATCACCCGTATCGCCAACGCCACGGACTTTAACGGCGTCTACCTGCTGAACGGCAACCTGTCCAGCAACGTGCACGACGGCACCGGCATGCAGTCCGTAGGCAAGCTGAAGATCCACTTCGGCACGGGCAACGATTCCGCGGAAGACTACTACTACGTCACCATCGGCAACTCCACGGCTTCCGCCCTGGGCGTGGGCAACCAGTCCGCGCAAGACGCCGGGTACTCCATCTCCACGCAGGCCGCGGCGCAGCAGGCTCTGGACGCCCTGAACCAGGCCATTATCTCCAAGGACAAGATCCGGGCCCACCTTGGCGCGGCCCAGAACCGTCTGGAGAACACCATCAGCAACCTGCAGATCCAGGCTGAAAACCTGCAGGCGGCGGAATCGCGCATCTCTGACGTGGATGTGGCGACGGAAATGACGGAATTTGTGCGCAACCAGGTCCTTTCGCAGGCGGCCGTGGCCATGCTCTCGCAGGCCAACTCGCTGCCGCAGATGGCGCTCAAGCTCATCGGCGGCTAAACGGGCTGAAACGGCTGAGGCAGACCAAAGACGGGAAAACCGGGGGAGTATCCCTCCCCCGGTTCCTCTCCCCTTCCGGTTTCTGCCGCGGCCAGACGCGAAAAGACCGCTGTCAGCCGGCTCCGGCATGTTCGGACGTTTCCAGCAAGAGCTGCTCCAAAGCTTTGCAGGCCACGAACTGTTCCGCCCGCTTCATGCTTGGTCCTTCGCTCTGGAAAATTCTTCCGTCCGGCAAGGCAACCTGTACGGTGAACACTTTTGCATGCTCTGGCCCGTAACTGCCGAGAAGAGCATAGACAGGGCGCTCCTTAAAAAGGCGCTGCGTAAGTTCCTGCAAAAGGCTTTTGCAGTCTTTAACGCGTTCCGTCTCTTCCTTTACCGGCCATTTGTCCGCAAAGATAGTCCGCACAACGGATTGTACCGCCCCATACCCCCCATCGCAAAAAACCGCTCCCAACAGCGCCTCCATGGCGTCGCTGAGCAGAGAGGGCCTCTCGCGCCCGCCCTGCCCCTCTTCCCCCTTGCCCAAAAGCAAGTGCCGGACCAGTCCTGTTTCCACGGCTAAAGACGCCAGGGAAGGCTGGCTGACCAGCTTTGCCCGCATGCGGGTCAATTCCCCTTCACGCGTGTGCGGAAAGCGGGTAAACAGCTCTTGCGAAATGCACAATTCCAGCGCGGCGTCGCCCAGAAACTCCAGGCGTTCGTTGTGCGGCATGCCGCCCCCTTGCTCGTTGGCAAAGGAACTGTGCGTCAAAGCCACTTCCAGCAGCTTGACTTGCGCAAAATGATAGTGGATAGTTTTCTGCAATTCTTGAAACATCGGAATCCCCCGCGCGCGGACAGCCTATGCTCCCCCACGAAAATATCACAGCGCTTTTCACCCCCGGCACCATCGCCGTTATCGGCGCTTCCGCAACACCTGGAAAGGTGGGGCACGCTGTGCTTTCCAATCTTTTGGAGGCCGGCTTTTCTGGGACGATATTCCCAGTCAACCCCAAGGGTGGGACCATACGTGGTCTGCCTGTCTTAGGCAAGACCGGGGATATACCGGCCCCCCTGGACCTGGCGCTTATCTGCCTGCCCGCCGAAAAAGTGGCGGCAGCGCTGGAAGATTTGTCCCGCCTCCCCACCAGGGCGGCTGTGGTGTTCAGCGTCGGGTTCAAGGAAACGGGCGTGGCGGGCGCGCTACGGGAAGACCACGTCAAAAATTTGGCTACCAAATATAATATCTCGCTGCTGGGCCCCAACTGCCTTGGTTTCGCGCACACGGCCTCGCACATTAACGCCACCTACCTGGAAGGCGCGCTGCCCTCCGGCGGAATGGGCTTTTTCTCGCAATCCCGGGGTCTGTTCGCGGCCGGTTCCGACTGGGCCAGGAGCAGGAAAACCGGCTTTTCCTCTTTTGTCAGCCTGGGCAACAAGGCCCTGATCGACGAATCCGACGTCCTGGCCTGGATGACCGGGGACGAGAGCACCCGCGTCATTGCCGGGTACCTGGAAAACGTGGCCAACGGCCCGCGTTTCATGCACTGCGCCCACCAGGCCACCAGGGAAAAACCCGTCATTCTGCTGCGGGGCGGCGGCAGCAAGGAAGGCAAGCGCGCTTCCGCCGCGCACAGCGGCGATTTCAGCGGCAAAAGCCGGGTGTATGAAGCCGCGTTCAAGCAGTGCGGCATTATCCAGGCCGCGCGGGTGGAAGACCTGTTCCACCTCTCCCAGGCCTTTGCCGCTCAGCCTCTCCCCAAGGGGCCGGGCCTGGCCGTGATGACCAACGCGGGCGGCCCCGGCATTGTGGCTGTGGACGCCTGCGAAAACTCCGGCCTGACCCTTTCGCGCTTTTCCATGGAAACCCTGGACGCGCTCCGCGAGTTTCTGCCTTCCTATTCCGCCGTGCACAACCCTGTGGACGTCATTCCCGACGTCACGCCGGAACGCTTCGTGCGCGCGGCCAATCTGCTTTTGGACGATGCGGCCGTGCACGCCTTGCTTATCCTTATTACCCCCACGCTGCCGGGCTTTCCCTCTTTGGCGGCCCAGGCCCTGGCCAAAGAGTTGCGGAGCCAGGGCAAACCGGTTTTCGCCTGCCTTCTGGGCGGCCACAGCATGGACGCGGGCCGGGGAATTCTGACGGCCGCGGGCATTCCCTGCTACGAATTTCCGGAACAAGCCGTGGACGCGGCCGCGGCCATGCACCGTTTCGCCCTGTGGCGCGAGCGGCCGCTGCCCGTGGAAATACACTACCGCCACGACCTGACCAAGGCGCGCGGCTTTATCGCCAGGGCCAGGGAAAACGGCCTGCCCGCCATTGAGGGGCAAGAAGCCCAGGGCCTGCTGAAAGCTTTTGAAATGCCTCTGCTGGAGTCCGTGCTGGCCCGCACCAGCGCGGAAGCCGTGCAGGCGGCCCGGCAGCTCGGGTTCCCCGTTTGCCTGGAACTGGTCACCAGCGGGGAAGGTTCCCGCCTGGAAAGCGCCGCCCATGACCTTGCTTCCGTGGAAGAGGTGCGGGAAGCTTTTCTGGAGCTTACCGGCAAAACCATGCGCCTGTTCCCGGAAAGCCGCATTTCCGGCTGCCTGGTGCGGCTCATGCCGCCCAAGGACGCGGGCGCGTTCGCCGTCACCGTCAGCCGCGACCCGGTGTTCGGGCCCGTGCTTTCCCTCAGCCAGAGCCATTCCGGCCACCACGTCACCAGCCGTATCGCGCCGCTGTGCCTGGACGACGTGCACGACATGGTGCGCGAAGCCGTGGCCGTGCTGCGCCGGGAAGAGACGCCCGGGGCCGTGCCCTTCAGCCTGACCACCCTGGAAGATATTCTGCTCATCATGTCCCGGCTGGCCCTGGAAATGCCGGAAGTGGCCAGCGCCGTTTGCGACCCCGTTTATGTCGGCCCGGACGCCACCCTGGTGGCGCGGGCCGGCTTTTTGCTGACGCCGGAACCCCGGCACGCGCCGGAACCCGGGCGCGGCGAGTAGCCGCCCGCGTTCCGCCCATACGCCCCAAGGAGATCCCATGGCCGCCGGTCTGTATATAGCTTCCACCTTCCCCTACGCGGGAAAAAACACCCTGGCCCTTGGCCTTGGCCTGCGTTTCGCCAAAGAAGGGCTGAACGTGGGGTACATGAAACCCCTGGGTACCCAGCCGGAACGCCAGAACGGCCACAACGGCGACGCGGACGCCTTTTTCATTCAGGAAGTGCTTGGCCTCTCTTCCCCGCCGGATCTGGTCTGCCCGGTGCTGGCCAACCAGGACTTTACCATGCGCGCCTACAGCGGGCAGATGGAAGACCCCATGCCCCTGGTTGCTGACGCCTACGCCAAGCTGGCCGCCCAACACGAGCTGGTCCTGCTGGGCGGGACCGGAGCCCTGGGTTCCGGCCGTTACTGCGGTCTGCACGGCGAACGCCTGGCGCGGGAGCTGGATCTCAAGGTTCTGCTCGTCGACCGCATGACCCACGAAGTGCACTGCGACCATCTGCTCCACTACAAAGAGCTTCTGGGCGACCGCCTCCTGGGCGTGGCCCTCAACGCCGTGCCCGCCGAATTCATGGCCGAGACGGAAACTCTCATTGTTCCCTTTCTGAAAAAACACGGCATCTCCGTGCTGGGCGTTCTGCCCTTCAACCCGCTCATGAACTCCATTAAGGTGGACGACCTGGCCGAACGCCTGGGCGCGCGGGTCATCACGGCCAAGGGGCGCGGCTCCCGCATGGTGGAAAATTTCCTCATCGGCACCATGCAGGTGGAAAATTTCATGGCCCACTTCCGCCGCCGGGCCAACGCCGCCGTCATCGTGGGCGGGGACAGGGCCGACGTGCAACTGGTGGCTATCGAAGGCGCCTGCTCCTGTCTGGTGCTCACCGGCAACCTCTACCCCAACGACATCATCCTCGCCCGCGCGGACGCCGCCAACGTCCCCATTCTCATGACCCGCGAGGATACCTACACCACGGCCCGGGCCATGGAATCCCTGCTCAGCCGCAACAAGCTGCGCGACCCCATGAAAATCAGCCAGGTGGCCCGGCTGGTCAGCGCTTCCCTGGATTTCGCCGCGCTGCGCCAAGGTCTCGGCATTTAGCCCTCCATTCCCGGCCGGGAGCGCGTCCACCCGCGCCCCGGCCGGTCCCTTTCCCCAAAACCCTTGACACAGCGCCCTTTGCCCCCTACCTACTCCCCATCACGTTAAGGAGACCCACATGGCTTATGATATCCGCATGGTAAAACTGGTGACCGGCGAAATGGTGCTCGGCAAGCACGATGCCGCCAAGAACGCCATCAATGATCCCGCCATTCTGCAGACCATTCCCACCCAGCAGGGCGTGCAGATGATGCTCATGCCCTACGGCTACCCCTTTGAAAACGACTTCACGGGCAGCCTTTCCTACACCCACGTGCTCTACGAGTACAAAAGCTGCCCGGAAGAGCTCAAAACCAAGTACATGGAAGCCTGCTCC
This sequence comes from Desulfovibrionaceae bacterium, assembly GCA_031551765.1. Classification (GTDB taxonomy): domain Bacteria; phylum Desulfobacterota; class Desulfovibrionia; order Desulfovibrionales; family Desulfovibrionaceae; genus JAVBNC01. Next base: position 272 of record JAVBNC010000071.1, on the reverse strand, counting down.
AACCTCACCCTCTCCACCGGCGGTCTGGGCGGCATGGACCTGAAAAACCCCGGCCCCGGCAAAGGCGGCGATATCGCCAGTTTGCTGCGCGCCAAGTAATAGTCGTAGTTTGCAGGATCGCTGATGCGACGCGGGGGGGGGGGGGGGGGGGGGGTGGATTGTAAAAGTTGTAAAACAAGAAACCACCACAAACACAAAAAACACAAAAAAAAAAAAAAACGAAGAAAGAGGTTTTTGAGGATTTTGTACTGAAAAGAAACTCTACGAACAAA
>JAVBNC010000126.1:0-4747 GCA_031551765.1 Desulfovibrionaceae bacterium | reverse complement strand
ACGAAGCGCTCCTTAGCCACCCTGAATGGGTTCCAAGGGGCGTGCCCCTTGGCGGGTGCAGGGCAGGGCCCTGCTTCGACTCTTAATTGGCTTCGACAAAATTGCCTTTCAGCAACCTCAGGAGCTCCCATGGCCTTGGCCTGTATTGTTTTTGACTGTGACGGCATCATTTTGGAGAGTGTGAACGCCAAAACGCGGGCGTTCGCGCGGCTGGCGGAACCGTTTGGCCCCAAGGCGGAAGACGCCATGGTCCAGTACCACAACCTGCACGGCGGGGTGAGCCGCCACGAGAAATTCATCTGGTTTTTCAAGGAAGTGCTGGGCCGGGACATCAGCAAGGAAGAGGCTTCGGACTGGGCGGAACGCTTCATTAGATATTCTCTGGAAGAAGTCTATGCTTGCGCGCTAGTGCCTGGAATTATGGACGTTCTTGAGGAATGGCAGGGCAGGGTGCCCCTGTACGTGGCTTCCGGCGCGCCGCATGAAGAATTGACGGATGTGCTGGCGAAAAAGAAGCTCGCCCCGTACTTTGCGGGCATTTTCGGCACGCCTCCGGCCAAGGCCGCGTTGCTGCAGAACATTGTGCGTGGGGCCAAGGTTAAACCGGAAGAAACGGTGATGATAGGCGACAGCAAAACGGACATGGACGCGGCCATCATCGTGGGCACGAAATTTTACGGCCGGGGCGAGTATTTCAAGAGCTTCGGCTACCCCTGGCACGAGGATCTGACCTGTCTGAACGATTACTTGAAAACTCTGGTCTGAGGGACGTATGGCTACTTATCTTGTCACCGGCGTGGCCGGGTTTATCGGCGCGGCCGTGGCCAAGGCCCTTCTGGACCAGGGCCACGCCGTGGTGGGCGTGGACAACCTGAGTACGGGCTTTATGGAAAATATCCCGGCCGGGGTGCTATTTTTCCGCAGCGACTGCCAGGACGCGGCCCTGTATGAAAAGACGCTGCCCAAAGAGCCGTACGCGGCCATTTTCCATATCGCGGGGCAGAGCAGCGGCGAAATCAGCTTTGACGACCCGGCCTATGACCTGCGCACCAACGCGGAATCCACGCTGCACCTCTTGCGTTTCGCCCTGGCCACGGGGTGCGCGCGCATGATTTACGCCAGCACCATGTCCGTGTACGGCATCCAGCCGGACGCGCCGGTGCGCGAAGACGCGCCTACCTTCCCGCAGTCTTTCTACGGGGTGGGCAAACTGGCCAGTGAGCATTATCTTCGTCTGTACGAGCAGTACGGCATCCGCTCCACGGCGCTGCGGCTGTTCAACGTGTACGGGCCGGGCCAGAACATGGCCAACCTGCGCCAGGGCATGGTGAGTATTTTCCTGGCCATGCTGCTGGACAAGGGGCACATCCACATCAAAGGCAGCCCGGACCGTTACCGGGATTTCGTGTATATCGACGACGTGACGCGGGCTTTTCTGCTCTGCCTGGAAAAGGAAGAATCCCACGGCGCGGCGCTCAATATCGGCGGCAGCGGCCGGGCCACGGTTGGGGAACTCATCGGGTTTCTGCAGGAAGCGCACGGCAAGCCGGTTTCCGTGGAGTACGCCGGGTCCACGGCCGGGGATATCCATGGCATTCACGCGGACGGGTCCAAAGCGGCCAAGCTGCTGGGCTACACGCCCACGGTGTCCTTGCGCGACGGCCTGCGCCGTATGTACGTTTTTTACACAAAAAAATAGGGACCCCTTACCGCGCGCGACGTGAAAAAGGACAGCCCATGCAGCCCACAGGAAACGTAAAACGCCTTTTCGACGCCTTTTCACGCGTCGCGGCCCGGGCCTTTACCCACCCCAGGCTTGTCTCCTGCCACGTTCTGAGCAAGGCTCCCAACTACGACGACGTGCTGCGCCGTTTTCTCATCGGCGCGCCCATCCGCCGGGTAAGCCGTTCGCAGGTGGTGGAGCTTTTTCTGCGCCATTACCTGATCAACGGCGCGCACCTGTTCTGCCTGGCGCTGGACAAGCTGGCCCTGTGCCTTTCCAAGTGGCGCATGCCGCGGGAACTTGGCGCGCCCGGCGGCAAGACCCTGGTCATAGACACCTTTCTGGTGCTGCCCAAGGTCAAGGAAAACCAGCGCTACAAAGAATTATACCTGCCGGGCCTGGAGGACGCGGCGGAAAAGAACGGCTTTATGCCCGTGCACCTGTTCCGGCTGTACGGCAGCCGCGACCCGCGCCTCCTGTACAGCGTCTTCTGCACCCTGCGCGACCAGGGCGTGCGCGGGGTCACGGAACTGCATCTCTTCACCTGGCGGGACTGGCTGTCCCTGCTCAAACACTGGCTGGTCTACCCTTTTGCGCACTGGTCGCTGGTGCGCGAACTGGCCGCCGCCAAAGCGCCGGAGCCGGAAGCCTATATCCGCGACGCGCTCATCCACTGCCTGCCGCAGTGCTACATGATCGGCGAGGGCCGCCGTCTGGCCGCCAAACGCCTGGCCGCCAAGCTGCCGGAAGGCGCGCGCATCGTTTCCTGGTACGAGAACCAGACCGTGAACAAGGCCTTCCACCTGGGCCTGTTCGAGGCGGAAACCCTGAGCGGCCGTCACATCCCGGTTATCGGCGCGCAGCTTTTCATCTGGCCGGACAATTTGCTCAACAACCACGCGGACGACGCGGAAGCAGCCCTGCATCTGGCCCCGGATTCCGTGGTGGTGCCCGGCAGCTATTTCCTGCCGGAGCATTCCACGCAGCATTACGCCGTGGGACCGGCCCTGCGCTACAAAGCGCTTTTTGAAAGCGCCCCTTCCGCGCCCGATTCCGCCAAGCCCGTGCTGGTCCTGCTCTCCTATCATCCGGAAGAGACGGAGCGGGTGCTCGCGCTGGCAAAGGACGCCGCGTCCGCCGGTCTGGAGTTCGTGTACAAGTTCCATCCCGCCACCAGAGTAAGCGACTGCGCGCATCTTTTGCCCGCTTCGCCCCGTCTGGCGGAAGGGAGCCTCTATACCGCGCTCAAAGAAGCTTCCCTGGTGCTGGGGGCCGGTTCCGGTTCCCTGGCGGAAGCCGTAGCCCTGGGCGTGCCCGCCATAGCCGTGGGCGACCCTTCCTGTGTGCCGGGGCTGGGTCTCAACTATCTGCCGCCCTTCGGCAAAGGCAGTCTCTGGGAAGAAGTCCACAGCGCCGACGAACTGCCCGCCGCCGTGCCCAAACTGCGGGAAGCCGCCACCGCGCCGGGCCGGGAACAGCAGGTGGAAGCCTTCCGCGAACTCCTCTTTGCAGAGCCGACGGAACAGCGTATAGCAAGCGCGTTCTTTTCATAGCGGGTCGAAAAGACAATTTTGTCGAAGCCAATGAAGAGTCGAAGCAGGGCGCAATGCGGCACGTCCTGTGCCGCCCCCTACGGGCGTCGCTGGCGCTCCGTGCGCAACCGCCTCCTGCGGTTGCGAGATCCCTGCACCCGCCAAGGGGCGCGCCCCTTGGAACCCATTCAGGGTGGCGGAATGGCAGTGGTGCGCGTTAGAAAAGTAACACTGAAAATATAGGCACCCCCCGCATACACCCCTGCTAAAGTTCTTTGGAGGGGAGTTGGGGGTCCGGGGGAAGAGGGGAACCTTTCTTCCAAGAAAGGTTCTCCTCTTCCCCCGGCCGCCGGAGGCATTCTTCATGAAAGTTATCATTCTTTGCGGGGGTAAGGGCACGCGGCTGCGCGAGGAAACGGAATACAAGCCCAAACCCATGGTGGAGATAGGCGGCCGTCCTATCATGTGGCACATTATGCAGCGCTACGCGGCTTACGGGCACAAGGAATTTGTGTTGCCTCTGGGCTACAAGGGCGAGGTCATCAAGCAGTATTTCCAGGAATACAAAATCCGCAACGCGGACTTCACCGTGGACCTGGGCACCGGCGAAACCACGCTGCACCAGGGCGCGGCCAAATGCACGGACTGGAAAGTGACTCTGTGCGATACCGGCGAAGACACCATGAAGGGCGCGCGCATCAAACGCGTGGCCCAGCACATTGACACGGACCGCTTCATGGTTACTTACGGCGACGGCGTGGCGGATATCGATATCGACGCGCTGGTGGCGTTCCACAAGCGCCAGGGCAAAATGGGCACCTTTACCGGGGTGCGCATGCCGTCCCGTTTCGGCACCGTGTCCACGGACGAAAGCGGCAACATCACGGACTGGCAGGAAAAGCCGGTGCTGAACCAGTACACCAACTGCGGCTTTTTCGTGTTCGAGCGCGAATTCATGGACTACCTCTCGGAAGACGACGACTGCGACCTGGAAAAAGCGCCCCTGGAACGCCTGGCCAAGGAAGGCCAGTTGGCCATGTACCCGCACAAGGGCTTCTGGCAGTGCATGGACACCCTGCGCGACTACCAGTACCTGACCGAACTCTGGGACAAGGGCAACACCCCCTGGGTCGCCAAGTAGACGGAAGCGCGGTGACATGACGCCCGGGGGAATGGGGGAACCTTTCTTACAAGAATGGTTCCCCCTTTCCCCCGGACCCCCTTTCCTCCTCCAAAGAACTTTAGTAGGGGGGAGTGAAGGGGGGCGTTTATTTTTTCGCTCTCCACGATAAATGGGCGTGTATACAGGCAATTCGCCGGAAGTGTACGACCAACCCCCCGGACAAAGTTTTTTGAGGAAGGGGATGGGGTCCAGGGGAAGGGGAAACCCCATTTTTGAAAAAAAGGGGTTTACCCATACCCAGGCCGCCGGAGGCATACATCCAAGTTAGCAGACCCAGAAAGAAATAAAAGGGTGTGTGTTACAGGGCAT
>JAVBNC010000156.1:0-33292 GCA_031551765.1 Desulfovibrionaceae bacterium | reverse complement strand
AAAACCCCCTTTTTGCAAAAAGGGGGTTTTCCCTTCCCCCGGACCCCCATCCCTTTCCCCTAAAAACTTTGACAGGGTAATGGGGGCGTTTCTCTTTGATGAAAAGGCCCCGTACAATCACGGGCACTGCCTCTTTCAGTCTATCAAATCAGCAGCCGCCAGTATGTGAGCGCCGTGGCGCGACAATTCCGCAGGATAGCGAAATTGCCCGCCGGGGTCCTCCCCGGCGCCCCGAAGGGGTGAGGGCCAGGACGGCCCGAATCAACAGAACGGCGGATTTGCACCATTTTCTTAGTCACCCTGAATGGGTTCCAAGGGGCGTGCCCCTTGGCGGGTGCAGGGCAGCGCCCTGCTTCGACTCTTTATTGGCTTCGACAAAATTGCCTTTCACGCCTTCCAGGAAAAAATCATATGTTCGGCGTATGAATTAGTAAATGCGGGGTCCAGGGCCAGCTCCAAAGTACGCACGTTTTCGGCCCAGGCAAGGGAGGCGTCGCGGCTTTTTTTCTCACGCAGGAACAGGGCGGCCCCGGCCAGGGAGGAGTTGCCCACGGCCTGGATGCGCGTTCCGAGACCCGGCGGCAGGAAACCCAGCTCTTCCAGGGCATCCGGCGGCACGTGCGCGCCCAGGGCTCCGGCCAGATACACGGCGGTGAGGGCGAAGGGCGCGAGGTTCGCGGCGGCCAGCAAACGGGCTACGGCCAGACTGAAGGCGGCCTTGACCTTGAGCAGCTCTTCCACGTCCGAGGCGAGGAGAAAAAGACGGCCGGGCAGACGCAGACGGGCTTCGCCGCCGCTTCCCGCTTCCGGGCTGCCGATGCGCTTGGCCAGCGCGGCGGAAGCGGCCTGCGGCCGGACGAAATGGCCGTCGCGGTCCAACAGGCCCGCCTTGAGCAGGGCGCGGAGCAGGGAAAGATAGCCGCTGCCGGAAATGCCTTTGGGCGCGGTTTCTCCGAGAACTTGCGGTTCCAGGCCCAGAGGGGTGAGCGTGAAGACTGTGACCGCGCCGGGCCGGGCTTCCGTGCCCAGGCTGAGGTTGATGCCTTCCAGGGCGGGGCCAAGGGGCACGCTGGCCGCCAGGGCTTCCGTGGGGGACAGGGCCAGAATGTATTCGCCGTTGGTGCCCATGTCCGCCAGCAGAAAGGGGAAGCGGGGGGCTTCCCTGGCGGGGTCCAGTGCCAGGGAGGCATACCCGGCAGTGGCGTCCCCGCCCACAAAGGGCGCGAGCTGCGGGGGAATCCAGATGGGCGGCAGGTCCGGCAGGGTTTCCGTGACGCCGCCTTTGTAGTCCAGGCGGTAGGGCGCGCGGGACAGGCCGGAACAGTCCTTGCCCAGCAAAATGGAGGTCATGGCCGGGTTGGCGGCCACGCACAGCTCCCGGACGCCGGAACCCGGCCCCCCGGCCAGACGGAGCAGGGCGGCACGGGCCAGGCCGGCCAGGCGTTTCATGCCCTCGTCCGTGGCGGCGTAGGCCAGGCGGGACATGACGTCGCTGCCCGCGCCCATTTGGGGGTTGACTTCCTGGCCGGAAAGGGAATCGCCCGGCCCTACGCTTTGCCAGTGCAGGGAAGTGGTGCCCAGGTCCACGGCGAGAGCGGAATGCGGGGCAGGAGAAGGAACAGCGGCGCGTCCGGCCGTCAGAATATCCGGCGGCAGGGCAAGGCGCAGCCCTTCTTGCGGCCGCCGGTGGCAGGCCAGACGCCAGCCTTCGTCCAGGGCGTGGTGGCTGAGCACGATCTCTTCCACGGGCAGCGGCGGGGGCGGGGCGTCAAGAAAACGCACCCGGCAGCGGCCGCAACGGCCCAGGCCGGAGCACAGCGCCGGGGCCGGAACCAGGCCGGAAAGGTAAATGGCCTGGGCCAGCGTGGCGTCGCGCACGGGCAGGGCCAGTTCTTTAAAAATGTGCCCCGGCGCGCCGCCCGGGGCGGGAAAGGGGCAAAGGACGTGAAAGTGCGGCATGGCGGGACTATGCCAGAAAACCCCGGCAGGAGAAAGAGGCCGCCGCGTCGGGATCGGCATGGATCCCGGCGTCAACGATCCGTCTTGATCTGCCCTTGGCGTTGTTCTTGCATAATACTTTGCGGTCCAAAGCCGGGTGTGCGCCGCGTGCGGTTGACCGGGCTTTGGGGAATGTCTATAGTGTCGTCACTGTAAAGCCGTGGATATTTTGTCCAGCCATCTAAGGAAGTTACATGAACAAGATTTTGGCGCAGGACGAGGTGGATGCCCTGTTGCGGGGGCTTTCCGGCGGCGAGATAGAGTCCAAGGCGGAAGTGCACGGCGACGATTCGGGCATTGTGCCCTTTGATCTCGCCAACCAGGACCGCATTATCCGCGGCCGCATGCCTGTTCTGGAAATCGTCAACGACCGCTTTTCGCGCCTGTGCACCAACGAACTGACCAACATCGTGCGCAAGCGGGTGGAAGTGAACCCCATTTCTATCGACATGACCAAGTTCGGGGACTTCATGCGTTCGCTCCCCGTGCCCACCAGCATCAATATTTTCAAGATGGAGCCCCTGCGCGGCAACGCTATCATGGTGGTGGACGCGCGTCTGGTTTTTGCGCTGGTGGAGAGCTTTTTCGGCGGCCAGGGCAGCCAGCCCAAGATTGAAGGCCGGGAGTTCACACGCATTGAGCAGGCCATCGTGGACAAGGTCATCAAAATCGCGCTGGCCAGTATGGAAGAATCCTGGCGGCCGGTGCACGACGTCAGCCTGGAACTGGTGCGCTCTGAAATCAACCCCCAGTTCGCGGCCATTGTGCCGCCCAGCGACGTGGTGGTGGTCATTACCTTTGAAGTCGAACTGGAAACGGCCATCGGCTCCCTGACGATTTGTCTGCCCTACGCCACCATCGAGCCCATACGCTCCAAGCTGCACGCCAGCTTCCAGACCGAGCGTCTGGAAGTGGACCACGCCTGGGTGGCCCGCCTGAAAGAGCGGCTGCTGGAAACGCCTGTGGAACTGAAGGTCCATTTCGGCGACACCAAGATCACCAGCAACCAACTGTTGCGGCTTAAGGTGGGGGACGTTATTTTGCTGGATACGGATACCGATGATCTGTTAGAAGTAACTGTCGCGGGTGTGAGCAAGTACTGGGGTATTTGCGGTACGGTCAAGGGCAGCAAGGCTTTTCAGATCATCCGCGAGGCGGAGACCAAGTACACCTGATTTTGGGGAACTGCCGTCCCCGCTCGAATCCGACCCAAGCAGAGGCGCCATGCAAAAGCCGTTGAATGTTTTTCTCGACTACATCAGCACGCACGGGCTCAAGTTCACGCCGCAGCGCCGGCTTATTGTGGACGTATTTCTGAAGCAGCCCGGCCACCTCAGCACGGAAGAACTGTACGACAAGGTCAAGGCCGCCGACCCTTCCGTGGGACAGGCCACCGTGTACCGCACCCTGAAGCTGCTTTGCGAATCCGGCCTGGCCAAGGAAGTGCATTTCGGCGATGGCGTGGCCCGCTACGAAACCCTGTACGGCAGCGCGCACCACGACCACCTCATCTGCGTTTCCTGCGGCAAGCAGGTGGAAGTGGTGGATGAAAGCATTGAAAAACTGCAGGAAGGGCTGGCTAAACGCTACGGTTTCGTGCTCACTTCCCACCACATGTACCTTTACGGCGTGTGCGCCGGGTGCCGGAGTAAAAAATAGCTCCGGTCCGCCCGTCAAATTTTTGAAGCGGCAACGGAAACCGCCCGGTATCGTATAGTTACCGGGCGGTTCCTGTCACAAACCAGTGAGAAACCAGTCACTGACCAGTCTGTTTCAAGCCTGTTCCAGCAGCCAGCAACGGCAGAACCTGTCCTCCCCTACCGCAAAGGCCGGAGGAGTTTCGATGCAGCGCTTGTGAGCTTCCGGGCAGCGGTCGCGGAAAGAGCACCCGGCGGGCCGCCGCAAGGGGCTGGGCACCACCCCCGGAATGGTGGGCAGGCGGTGCGTCCTTCCGGCGGGGTCCAGCCGGGGCCGGGAACGCATCAGCCCTTGGGTGTAGGGGTGCAGGGCCTCCAGGAACAGAGCGGCGGCCGGGGCTTCTTCCACAATGCGACCCGCGTACATCACGGCCACACGGTCCGCGGTGGCCCGCACCACGCCCAGATCGTGCGTTATAAGCAGCAGCGCGTTGCCCTTGTCCCGCGTTAGTTTGCGCAATAAATCCAGCACCTGGCTCTGGATGGTGACGTCCAGAGCCGTGGTGGGCTCGTCCGCGATAATCAGCCTGGGCTCGCAAGCCACGGCCATGGCTATCATCACCCGCTGGCGCATGCCGCCGCTGAGCTGGTGCGGGAAGTCTCCTGCCCTTGCCTCCGGATTGGGTATGCCCACTTCCCCCAGCAAATGCACGGCCCTTTCCAGCGCCTCTTTATGCGAAAGCCCCCGGTGCAGGCGCAAAGGTTCCGCGATCTGTTCGCCCACCCGGAATACGGGGTTCAGCGAAGTCATGGGTTCCTGAAACACCATGCCGATACGATTACCCCGCACCTGCTGCAGTTCCCGCTCCGAAAGCCGGGACAAATCCCGTCCCTCAAAATCCACGCGCCCCGCTGTCACCCGCGCCGGAGGGCTAGGCAACAGCCGCAAAATGGACATGGCCGTCGCGCTCTTGCCGCAGCCGGATTCGCCCACAAGGCACAAAGTCTCCCCGGCCCGCAACGAAAAATCCACCCGGTCCACGGCCAAAGCGTCGCCCTCGTCCGTCTCAAACGCGACAGAGAGGTTTTCAACATCAAGCAGAGGTGTGTCGTCAGTGCTGTGGGACATGAATGCCTCCGGCGGCCAAGGGAAGGGGAAAACGTCCGCTTCGGATGACGGCCGGTCCGCCTTCCTGGCGGACGCGGCCTTTCGCGCCGGTATGTTGTGCAGGGTGTGTAAGCCGCCGGCGGGCGCGACCGCCGGCTTGGTGCCCTTAGTCCTCTGTTATTCTGGCTCCCCGCCGCTCCGCAGCCCCACGTCCTGTGGGGCGGGTTGTGCTGACTCCGAGGGACGTTTCTCTTTGATGAAGCGGCTCCGTACAATGACGGTTCCGCCTTTTTTATCTCTCAAGTCAGCACTCGCCAGTATGTGAGCGCCGTGGCGCGACAATTCCGCAGGATAGCGGAATTGCCCGCCGGGGTCCTCCCCGGCGCCCCGCAGGGGCGAGGCACAGGACGTGCCGAGTCAACAGAACGGGAGATGCGCACCATTTTCTTAGCCACCCTGTACGGGGTCCAGGGGCGCCAGCCCTTGGCGGGTGCAGGGCAGAGCCCTGCTTCGACTCTTCATTGGCTTCGACAAAATTGCCTTTCCTAACGAATGGCCCGGAAATACTTGTCCAGCGTATCATACACCACCCGGGCGCTTTCCAGGACCAGGTGTTCGCTTTCCATGTGCGGGCTGTCTTCGTTGTCCGCGCCCCAGGCCACGCAGGGTATGCCCATGGCGCCGAAATGGCGGGAATCGCAGGCTCCGTGGGCGTGGCCCAGAGTGACGCCGGGCATGTGTTGAAGCAACTTGTCCAGCCAGGGGGAAGACCCGGCCTGCACGGGAAAGCCTCTGGGGCTGGTTTCCGTGAGCGTGCCCGTGACGGCGGCTTGCAGGGCTTTGATGAGCGCGTCCGGGTCGTCGCGTTCGGTGTAGCGTATGTCCAGGTCCGCGTGGGCTTTGTCCGGCACCTGGTTGGCGGACTTGCCCGCTTCCATGCGGGCCACGGTGCAGGTGGGGTGCCAGTGGTCGGCTTCGTCCTGGGGGCTTTGGCCCTTTTGGACGGCGAAAAACCGCTCCAGGGCCAGACAGTCGCGGGCCAGGGCCAGGGCGGCGTTGTCGCCCATCCAGGGATAGGCGCCGTGGGCGGCCTTGCCCGTGCATTCCAGACGCAGACGCAGATAGCCCTTTTGCTTGACGGTAAGGATCTGGTGCGGGCCGCTGTCCAGCGCCATGCAGAACTGCGTGCGCAGCATGGGGGCCATGGTCAGCGCGCCGTTGCGGCCGCCTATTTCCTCGTCGCCGGTCAGAAGGAGCATGAAGGGCATGTCCGCCTGTCCCTTGCCCAGGGCGAGCAGTTCCGCGAGATGGTCGCGGTAGAGCATGAGCGACAGGGCGCAGGCGTACTTGTCGTCCGCGCTGCCCCGGCCGTAGAGGCGGCCGTCTTTGACGTGGGGAGTGAAGGCCGCCTCGCTCCCTTCCACCACGTCGAAGTGGCAGAGCAGGGTGACGGACGCGTCGCGCTCCGGCCCGGAAATCAAGATGGAGGGCACGGCTTCGTGCTCAAAAAACTGGTGGGCTATGCCGTGCTTGTCCAGCCAGGCGGTGAGCAGGCGGGCGCAACGGGTGACTTCCTGGGGCCGTGTGGCCGTGGAAGGGCAGCGGATCAGGCCGGAAGTGAGGGAGATAAGCTCGTCAAGCATGGGGCCTCCTTGAGGCTTGCGCGCAAAAATTCATTTTAGCCCAGGGCCGTGGCGGCGTCCAGCGGGGCGGGCCGGGCGGGAAGGACCGGAAGGGCGCGCAGCAGGCGGCAGAGTGCTTCCCCGTCGCGGGCCACGTGCTGGGCCAGGGCCAGTATGGCGGGCACGGGCTGGTGCACGCCCGCGTAAGCAATGCCCAGGTCCGCGGCCTGGAACATGGGCACATCCCCCACGCTTTCGCCTATGGCCACAATGCGTTCGGCGCGGTGGCGTAAGGAACGCACGGCCTCACCCTTGTCCAGAATGTGCTCCAGAGTCAGCTTCCCGGCCCGGAACCCGGAGCGGGAAGAGAGACAAAGGCAGCCCAGCCGTTCCGCCAGGGGCCGGATCCACACATCCAGGTTGCCGGTGACCAGCGCGCAGGCCGGGCGGTTTTCCCGGATAAAGTCTGAGATGGCCGGGTCCAGGGGCACGCTGGAAACGGCTTCATGGATGCGTTCCAGGGGCAAGTCCGCCAGCATGGCGAAGCGGCGGCGGAAAGAGGCGGCAAAAGGGATGTCCCCGCGCAAGGTCTGGTCGGTGAGGCGGGCTATCTCGCCGTCCATGCCGGCCGCTCGGGCCATGAGCGGCAGCAGCTCCCGCGTGGTGACGGTGCCGTCAAGGTCAAAGGCGAAAATGCAGGGCAGGCGGGACATGCGGGAGAGTGTTGCGGCTATGCGGCCGACTGTCAAGAGCCGGGGCTTGCGCTTTGTGTTATGGGACTATACCATGGCAGTTGTTTTTCTGATAGATGAAAATAAATGGACCTCTATCCGGAATAAGGAGCATACAATGACAGCGGACGGACTGCAGAACTGGATGACCCCGGCGGAAGTGAAGGAATTGTTGCGCGGCGACACGGAATACGCCCTGATCGACGTGCGGGAGGAAGGCGACTTTTCCCGCGACCATCAGTTGCTGGCCTGCTCCGTGCCGCTCAGCCGACTGGATGTGGTGATCGGCTCTCTTGTTCCCTGCCGTTCCATCCCCGTCATTGTGACGGACGGCGGCATGGACGGGGAAACCCTGACCCTGCGCGCCAAGCAGCGCCTGCGCGAGCTGGGGTACAGCCAGGTCTACGGCATGCAAGGGGGCCTGGCCGCCTGGAAAAAGGCCGGGTACCACACTTTTGCCGGTGTGTTCGTGCCCAGCAAGGCCTTTGGGGAGTTCGTGGAACACCGCTGCGACACCCCGCGCTTTGAGCCGCAAAAGGTCAGCGCCCTGCTCAAAGAGGGCCGAGACATGGTCATTCTGGACTCGCGGCCCAACAATGAATACCGGCGCATGAACATTCCCACGGCCCGCAACGTGCCGGGCGGGGAACTGGTGTACCATATCGCGGACCTGGCCCCGGACCCCAAAACTTTGGTGGTGGTCAACTGCGCGGGCCGCACCCGCAGCATTATCGGCGCGCAGTCCCTGCGCAACGCGGGCATTCCCAACGAAGTGGTGGCCCTGAAGGGCGGCACCATGAACTGGGAACTGTCCGGACTGACCGTGGAACGGGGCACCAAGGACCGCTATTCCTGGGACGCGCCGTCCGCCAAGGCCGTGGCCGTGGCCAAAGAACGCGCCGCCAAGGTGGCGGAACGCTACAACGTGCGTTTCGTGGATCAGGCCGGGCTCAATAAATGGAAGGGCGAGGAAAAATCGCGCACCCTGTATGTGTTTGACGTGCGCCAGCCCGGCGAATTCGCGCAGGGCCACATGCCCGGCAGCCGCAACGTGCAGGGCGTGACGCTGGTCCAGTCCACGGACACCTGCGTGGGCGTGCGTAATGCCCGCATCGTGGTGGCGGACGACACGGAAGTGCGGGCGATTATGGCCGCTTCCTGGCTGGTGCAGATGGGCTACCCGCATGTATACGTGCTGCGGGGCGGCATTTTCGGGCCCCTGGAAAAGGGCGACTGGGCTCCGGTCCTTCCGCCGGTAGCGGCGGGTGAGTCCGTTTCCCCGGACGCGCTGCAAAAAGCGCTGGGCGCGGCTTCCCCGCCCCTGGTGCTGGATCTGGGCAACAGCCGGGAAAGCCGCAAGGGCCACGTGCCGGGCGCGGCCTGGGTGGTGCGTTCAGAACTGGGCGTCGTCCAAAAGGCTTACCCCGCCCCCGCCGACCTGGTGCTGGTCTGCGACGACGGGCTGGTTTCCCGCATGACGGCGGATGACGCGGCCAAGCTCTGGCCCCAGGCGCGTATCCAGTGGCTGGAAGGCGGCACCAAGGCCTGGAAGGCCGCCGGTCTGCCCCTGGAAAACGGCCTGGACAAGGCCCTGTGCGCGGAAATAGACGTGTACAACCGCCCCTACGAAGGCATGCGCAGCAAAGAAGAGGAGCGGGCCGCCATGATCGAGTACCTGTCCTGGGAAGAAGGTCTGGTGGAGCAGGTGGAAGCCGAAGGCGACCTGCATTTCTTCATTAAATAGCCTGTGCCGCCCCGCGCGGCGCGTGTTGCGCGGGGCGGCCGCATACCAACCCCATCGGCCGGTGGAACAGCCATGACGAACCCGGATCAGCGCCAGGATCTGCGCATTGACCCGAAAAAGATCCGTATTGCCGAATCATTCAGAAGGTCCGGCGGTCCTGTGGCCCCGGAACTGGTGCTGGCCGTGGATTCCGACCCGGAACGGCCCGCCTTTTCGCTGCGCGTGACCGTTTCCCCGGCCAACGCGGCGCAAAAGCTGTTCATGAACGCTTCCGCCGAAGCCCTGCGCAAGCTGGAGGCCGCCCTGTACCCGCCTTTTGCCCGCAACATGCGCCGGGCGGGCCTGAAGCTGCTGGAAACCTATCCCCTGCGCCTGGAAGAGAACGAGCATATCAAAGCCCTGGTCATGTCCTACGCCTTTCTGAACCCTGACGACAACGGCCTGCCCTGGATGGGGGAGGTGTACCGCATTCCCCTGCCCGGCCGCGACGTGGGCCTGACCGTCTCCTACCGCAAGGACGACCCGGCCATAGTGCCCGAACTGGAACGGGCCAGGGAACGGATGATGCGGGAAATACGCGAGTTGGAGCCGCTGCTTTTTCCTAGGCGGCGTTTCGTTCTCCCCGTGCAGTGAGCGCTGCAAGCCGTCTCAATAGCCACCCGCTCCAACGGCAACGCCCCGGCTTTTTACAAAAGCCGGGGCGTTGCCGTCACGGACGCGCCGTGTTGTCAGCGTATGGCGGTCGTTGCGGGGCGGGCCGTGGCAGCGGCCAGGTGGTCGTCATCCGGCAGGTCGCGGATGTCCAGATCGCCGGGCAGCAGCACCAGTTCGGTGCTGTCCCAGACGTGCATGGCTGGGTCCACGGCCTGGTCGTCCTCAATGAGTTCAAAGTGCAGGTGCGGCCCTGTGGTGCGGCCGGTGCGGCCCACCAGGCCTATTTTCTGCCCGCGCACCACGGTTTCGCCTTGGGAAGCCAGCAACTTTTGCATGTGGGCGTAGCGGGCCTTGCGGCCGTCCGGCTGCAGAACAATGATGCTGATGCCGTACCCGCCGTCGCGGCCGGCAAAAATAATTTCGCCGTCGTTAAAGGCCAGGACGGGCGCGCCCATGGGGGCGGTTACGTCAATGCCCTTGTGCAAACGCACGTATTTGCCTTTGGAGGAGCCGGAGCGCGGCCCGAACCCGGAAGTAATGCCGCGCTCGCGCAACGAGCTTTTTTCTTCTTCAGGGAGCATGGAGCGGACAAAGAGACGTTTGCGGGAAGGCTTGCTTTTGGAGCTTTTGGCGGAGACGGAATTCTTGGCGGCGGGTTTGGCGTATGCCTTGGCCGGTCCGGTTTTCGCGGCGGGCGCGGCTTTCGCGTTTTTCTGGGGTGCGCCTTTGCTTGTATCGTTAGCTTTTGCCTTGGCGGGGGGATTTGCTTTGGCAGGAGCTTTCTGCGCGCTTTTTTTCGGTTCTTCCTTGGCTGCCGCCGCTGCCTCGGAACTGAACAGGAAAGGCAGGATCAGCGTAAAGGCGGCCAGCAGGCATAAAAAGCTCAACCTGCGGCGGGGGGAGGGAGAAACCGAAAACGGGGTATGAACAATGACGCCTCTGGAGGGAAGGTTCATTTTTTTCATAGGCCGGACTATAACGGAAGGAAGTGGAAAAGACAAAGAGTTTATCCTTTAGGGGCAGTAAGTGTTTCTCCCAATACAACGGAATGCATGGCTTTTTCGGCGCACTCTTGCGTCAGGGTCTGTTGGCAAAAAGATGGATTGTGTTCTCCCGCAAGCAAAAGACCGTCCAAGGAAACGGAAGGAGCGAAGAGAGCGGTGTTCTCTCTCATGCATCCATCGTGATCACCGTATGCTCTATGGACGCAAGCTCAAGCGCGTTGGCGTGCGTGATCATGAACACGGGACGCTGTTCTTTTTCGCGGTCGATAAGGCTGTAGATTTTTTTTCTGGTGCCCATGTCCACGTTGGCGTCTATCTCGTCCAGAAGCAAAATGGGCCGCCGCGTGTACAGCGCCCTGCCCAGAATAATGCGCCGCCCTTCCCCCAGGGAAAGGTTGCCGCCGTATTCGCGGATTTCGTCGTCAAGCGAGAAGCGGGGGAGGTCCAGATCGTCCAGAAGTTTCCGACAGCGTTCGCGGTCAATGGCGTCGCCTTTGGCCGGGTAGGCGAGGTTCTCCGCGATGGTGCCGGGAACAAAGTAGCCGTCTTGCGAGGCGTGGGCAAAAAGCCCGCGCGCGGCAAGCACTTCCGTCCCGGAAAAGCGTTTTGCCCCTGCCTGGAACTCTCCGGCAAAATTGTCGCCGAGCGAGAGCAACGACTTGGCAAAACGCGTCTTGCCCACGCCGCTTTTCCCGCGCAGCACGACCAGGCCGGGCTTTTCCAGGCGGGTACGCAGCGAAACGGCACGTTCCCGTTCCAGCTTGACCGCGCCGTCGATGACCAGGGGAAAAACCCCGTCCGTTACGGCGGCCTGGGACGGGCCGCGTTGTTCCTCCGGCAGGGCCGTCAGCGCGGCGACGCGCTGAAAGGAAACAATGCTTTTTTGGATAACCTGGTAGAACCGCGTCCAGTTGGTCAGGGGGGAATAAAAGCGCTGGGTGTAGACGATCAGCACCGGGATGGTTCCGGCGTAGGCTATATCCCCGGTGGCCAGCACAGCGGCGTAGACGATCACGGTAATGGTTCCCGCCGCCCGCAGCGCGCCTTCCAGGCAGAAAAAAGCACCCAGGTTAACGCTGCTGCGCACGCCCAGGCCGGCCACCGAGTCTATGCGCCGGGCAAAGTCCCGGTACTCTCTGTCCTCGGCCCCGAATATCTTGACGGCGTCAAGCCCGGCAAACACGCGCTGCACAAAGCCCGTACACCCGGCCTCTGTTTCCTGCGCGGTTTTGGACAGCCCGCGGTGCTTCCGCCCGGTGTTCCGCCCCAGCACATACAGGACCGGGAAGATGGCCAGCAGAATGCACAGGATCTTCCAGTTCAGCAGCAGAATGAAAAAGGAGACGCACAGGAGGTCGAACACATCGGAACAAAGAACATACAGAGGCGGCCCGACAAGATACTCCATCTGGCTTGTATCGTTCATGATTCTGTGCACGACGTCGCCGGAAGCCCAGCCTTCCAGCGCCTTTTTCTCCGCGCGGAGCACGGCGGAAAGGCTTTTCTTGCGGACATGGGCGATAAAGCGCTTGGCGTGATATTCCACATACACGACAAAGATGTTCCGCGTGACCACGGCAAGACAGCTGCACAAAAAAAACAGCAACCCGAAAAGGAGAATCGGGGAACCCGGCAGCAGCGCGGCGGCGGCGCCGAACAGCGGTTCAAAAAGCGCGATGGGGGAATAGGCCGTGCCGTCCCGCGCGCCCCCGGCGGCAACATTGACGATGGCCCCCAGAAAGTGCGGCGGGAGCGCGGCCAGCAGGGAGGAAACAATGGCCAGGCTCGCCAGGCGGAGCAGGACGCTGCGGCTGGTGCCGCTTTCAAGCGCCAACGCGTAGAGCGCGCGTAACACAGGCCGGTTTTGCGGCATGGCGGATCCCATTTAGAGCAGTTTTCGCCTCAAATAGTCGCTTCACGACGGGCAAAGCCCGCCTGCGCCTGTTTGCGGCAAGGATTTGAAGACATTTCGAGCGTGAAATGCTCTAACGTAGTGAAAAAACAAAGGGCAGCAGCACCACGGTGTTTACAACCCGGCCCCGGTGCTTGCCGGGGATAAAGCGCGTCCGGCGCGCGGCTTCCAGGGCGGCGTCCTCAAAGTAGCCGGGCGGGTTGGCTTCATGCACCGCGCAGGCCTGGGGAGCGCCGGAGGTATCCACCACCAGGCGCACGATCACCCGGCCCTGCAGGTCCAGCCTCCGGGCCCTTGTGGGATAGTCGGGCACCACTTTGCGGGCGATGGCGGGAATCTGGTCCACGGTATCCGCGTTGTAGGCCGCGAAACCGCCCACCTGCAGCGGGCCGCCCCCCGTGCCCGCGCCGCTTCCCGTGGCTGCGTCGGAAGGCGCCTGGGCGGGCGTTTCAGCCGTTGCGGGCGGGGTTTCCGCCGGGCTTTCCTCCGCTTTGGGGGGAGTCGGCTGCCGGACCGGAGTTTTTTTGGGCTGGACCGGCTTTTTCTCGGATTCCACTATCTTTTTGGGGCTGATGACCTTTTCCTCCGGAGCGGCCTCGGCGGGCGGCGGAGGGACGGCGCGGGCGGGCGGAGCGGGCGGGGTTTCCACCCGGCTGGGCGGCCCGGCGGGGGCCGCGGCCGGTGAAAGGTGGGACAGGGAAATCTGGTAGACTTTTTCCGGCAGGGCAACGCCCCGCTGCGGGACAAGCAGCAGGGTTCCGGCCAGCAGCGAGTGCAGGCCGAGGGTGAAGAGCAGGGGCGTCAGCCGCCGGGACGTTGTCATGGTCAGCGCCCCGGCCCCTGCGCGTTGGCGGCCACACGCGCGCCGGTTGTTACGGAAGAGGCGGGGCCGGGCGTTCCAACACCAATTGCCGGGGGCGCGGCTTCCGGCCCGCCGGATTCCGCCACCATGCCCAGTTTTTCCACCCCGGCCGCGCGGATGTGGCCCATAACCTCCATGACCGCGCCGTGGGATACCTCTTTGTCCGCCCGCAAAAAGAGCTGTTTCTGCTGCGCCACCACGGCGGCTTTCAGCACTTCTTCCAGGCTGGCGGCGTCCACGGGGGTTTCATCCAGAAACAGGCCGCCGTCGTTTTTCAGCGTCAGGATCAGGTGGTCGTTTTCCGTGGGCAGCACTTCGGCGGTTTTGACCCTGGGCAGGTCCACGCCCAGGCCTTCGGTCATCATGGGCGCCGCGACCATGAAAATGATCAGCAGCACAAGCATGACGTCCACAAAGGGGGTGACGTTGATTTCCGAGGCGAAGTCGTCGCCGCTGCTGTATGTCGTGTACCCCATCTCACTCCTCCTCGCAGGAACACTGGTCCGAAGGGGCAAAGGCCAGGCCTTCCGGGTGTTCGGCCATTTCGTACTGCAGGCGGTTCAGGAACATGCCCGCGAAGTTGTGGCAGCGGCCCTGGATGGCGTTAAGCCGGGATTTGAACATGTTGTAGCCCATGGACGCGGGGATGGCGACAAAGAGCCCCACCGCCGTGGCTATCAGCGCTTCGGCTATGCCGGGGGCCACGGTGGCCAGGGAGACGCTTTTCATTTGCGCGATGGCCTGGAACGAGCTCATGATGCCCCAGACCGTGCCAAACAGCCCGATGAACGGCGCGGTGTTGGCCGTGGTGGCGAGCAGGGACAAGTGGGAGGAAAGCCTGCCCATCTCCACGGCAATACCGTGCTGCAGCGAGCGCTGTACGGTTTCCTTGCGCAGGTCCGGGTCATTGACTTTGCGGGTGCGGTTGAACTCCGTAATGCCGCGCCGCGCGATGCAGTAAAAGGGGGAGGCGGTTTCCCGCTCCACCATTTTCAGCGCGGTGTGAAAGTCTTCCTGTTCTTCGAAAATGTCCATATCCCTGACGGTCAGGCGCTGCGCCGTGCGCAGGGTCAGCCATTTACCCGCCATGCAGGCCCAGCTGACCAGGGACATGAAGACCAGAAAGACCAGCACGCACTGGGAAATGATGGTGGCCTGCAAGATAGCGTGAATCATGGCGTTCATACTGTGGCTCCGGAAATGGTGGCGGGCGCGGCGCGGAACGCGTCAAGGTCCAGCGGCGCGCCTTTGGCCGCGCTGCAGCGGCCGGTCGTTTTAACCACCTCCACGCGGAAAAGGGGAGAGCGGTCTTTCAGGCGGGCAAAGCTGTTGGCGGCGCGGGAATAATCCGTGCCCATCACTTCGCCCAAAAGCCGCCAGCCTTCGCGCAGGGCGGCCTCGTCAATGACGAATTCCCCTTTCCCGAAGCAGGAAACGCCGGCCCACAGGGAAAGATCCGCGTTGGTCAGGGTGTACTTGAGGAACACGTGCGGGTTTTCCCGCATATTTTCCCAGGTGACGCCGCGCGGGTTGATCATAAAACAATGGCAGCCGTCCATACGGAAGGGGGTGGCCTCAATGGCGTAGGGGTACCCGTGCGGGGTCACGCTGCAGATGGTGGCCCAGTTGCAGCGCCGGAGGGCTTGTTCCATCTCTTCGCTCGTCATTTCGCGCATGGGGCCTCCAGTTGCCGCGCAATGTCGCTGAACACCTTACGGGCGTTTTCACAGTCCGCCTCATTGGGGTGTTTGGCGGCTTCCTCAAGACGGGCCTTGCGCTCCTCGGTCATGGGATGGGGGTTGCTGCTCATCTTGGCCATGGCCGCCAGCAGCTTGGGGTCCACCTTGCCCTGACAGATAAAAGTGCCCAGCACCGTGTTGCCCGGCACGCGTTCCACGGCTTTTTGCATGGATTCGCGGGCGTGGTCGGAATCCGGCCAGGCCCCGAGCGTGCCGAACAGGCCCACGGCTTTTCCCCGCACACGGTCCATGTATTCGGCCATGGCGGCATCCGGCTCGCCTTTGTCCACCCAGAAACCCAGGGCGAGAAAATCATACGCGGCGGGATCGGGCGCGCTTTCCACCGGGGAAATTTCCGCGCCCGAGGGCAGAACGGAATGGATCGCCTCCGCGATCAGGCGGGTGTTGCCGGTGCGGCTGGAATAGACGACGAGCGCTTTCATGCCTGGGCTCCTTTGCAGCCGCAGGGGCCGCATTTTTTGCAGCAGCTTTCTTTGGAAGCTTCCCCGGCGTATTGCGCTTTGAGCGCGAAAAAGCCTTCTTTTACCGAGGGGATGATCTGCCGCTTCTCGTCGCGGCCCAGATAAACGCCGAAGCATTGCTGCCCCGCCGCGTCATAGAATTGCACGGAATGGCTTTCCAGGCCGAAAACCTGTTTGGAGACGAACCAGATGGAGTCCACCTTGGCCATCAGCAGGTGGCCGCCCAAGGGGGCGGTCTTGTCCATCAGGTTGTACATGCCGTGCCCGGTTTTGCCCTTGGGCAGGCGGCAGGCTATCTCCAGAATGGCGCCCGGCGTGCTGGCCATAAAAGTGACCTTTTCCCATTCGGCCATGGCTTCCCAAATGGGGATAAAGGCTTCGCCCGGCGCGCGGGAACGCATGCCGTCCGGCAGGGCCTCCACGATGCGGCGCACCGGAACGCCCAGGTTTTCCGCCAGCATCTGGGGCATGAAGTTGGGGTCTTCGGCCAGCTTGTCCGCCACCAGGGTGCGGAGGGCTTCGTCTGTGTACGTGGTCGCTGCGGTCATCAGGTTTTTCCTTTGTGGTTAGGCGTCAATGGGATGCACGCGGGTGACGTGTTTGCGGACGGTGATTTTTTCCGTGCACGCCAGGCGCATCAGTTCCAGGTCATGGGTAATGACCAGCAGGCAGGCGCCGTCATTGGCCGCGCGGCGCATGCTTTCCGCCATGCGGCGCATGTTTTCGCCGTCCAGGCCGCTGGTGGGTTCGTCCAGAATGAGCATGCGGGGCCGGCGTATGGCCGCGCAGGCTACGGCCAGACGCTGTTTCTCCCCGCCGGAAAGCGACTGCGGGTGCCGCTGCGCAAGGCGGGTCAGGGCATAGTCTTCCAGGCAGGCGCGCACGGCTTCCACCCGTTCCGGCTCCGCGATAACGCCGCGGACGGCGTCATCCAGTTCGGCGGCCACGCTGCGCATACGCAACTGGTGCCCGGCGTTTTGCAGCACCACCTGGGCGTGGCGCGGGAGAAAGCGGGCTTTCACGGCTTGCCCCCCAGCCGTGACGCTGCCCGTTTGCGGGCGTTCCAGGCCGGTGAGCAGGCGGGCCAGGGTGGTTTTGCCCGCGCCGTTTTCGCCTACCAGGGCCGTAATGCTGCCGGGAGCAAAAGCCAGGTCCATATTTTCAAAAACCGGCGCGCCCTTGGGGTAGGCAAAGGACAGGCTTTGGCAGGCGAAAAAGGCGCTGTCCCCGGCCGGGGGCATTTCTTGCAGCGAGGCGCGCGGGTCAGGCACGTCCGCGTTGCGCAGCCCGTGTCTTTCGCGCAGGGCGGTGTCATCCAGCAGGGAGAACGGCCCTTCGGCCGTAATGCGGCCTTCGTCCAGCACCAGGACCTTGTCGGCCAGGCCGCGCATCCAGTAGAGGCGGTGGTCCACAACGAACAGGGCAATGCCCCGCGCTTTCAGACCGGCCAGGGTGCGCCCAAGTTCCGCCGTGGATTCCGGGTCCAGATTGGCGCTGGGCTCGTCCAGCACCAGCAGACCGGGCCGGGCCGCCAGCAGGGCCGCCAGGGCCACCTTTTGCTTCTGCCCTTCGGACAGGCCGAAAATGGTGTGGCCCAAAAGATCGCCGATGCCGAGCAGGTCGGCGCTTTCCGCAACCGCCCGCGCTATTGTGCCCGCTTCCCAGCCCCGCCATTGTAAAGCCAGGGCCAGCTCATCTCCCACGGTGAGGGCGAAAAACTGGCGTTCCGGGTCCTGGAACAAGGTACCCGCATGCAGCGCCAGGTCCGCCGGGGTCGTTTCCAGGGTGTTTGTTCCGGCCACGCGGATTTCGCCCTGCAAAGAACCCTGCAGAACATGCGGGGCCAGGCCGTTGGCCAGGCGCGTCAGCGTGGATTTGCCGCAGCCGCTGCGGCCCGTGCAGAGCATGGCCTCGCCCGGAGACAGGCTGAAACTGATGTCCCGCACGGCCGGGCCGGCCGCGTGGGGATAGGCGTAGGTAACGGAGGAAAAGTGCAGCATACGGGGCTCACATGGGCATGCGCCGGAAATTCGGGCCGAAATATTGCAGCGCGGCCGCAGCCAGCACAGCGGCAAGCGCCAGGGCGAGCAGGGTATAGTCACGGCGGGTGAGGCCCGGCAGCGCTTCCCGCCGCGCCCTGCGGGCGGCGTTGATGCCGTTGAGTTCGGCGGCCATGGCCAGATCGTCGGCGGAATAGAGCATCCGGAAAATGAGCGGCACGGCCATGCCCCGCCACAGGCCGGTCAGCCCCTTGCCGGGCCGCAGCCGGGCGGCGTCGCGTATCTGGCCGCAGTCCCCCAGAAAAGTGGGGATAAAGCGGATGGCGACGGACAGGGGGATTTGCAGCCAGCCCGGCAGGCGGGCCTGCTGCAGCCGGGTGAACAGCTCCTGCACCGGCGTGGACAGGGACAGCACCAGCAGCATGTTGACGGAAATAAGCATGCGCAGAAAAGGCACGGACAGGCTGAAGGCGTTCCAGCGCATGAGCTTGGGAAAGACCAGGCCGAGCAGGGCGGAACAGCCGAGCGCAAAGAGCATCATCACAATGCTGAAGGCGTAGACCTTGAGAATGGTCAGGGGCCGGGCCGCGCCAAAGGCCAGGGCCGTGGTCAGCGCCACCAGCAGCCCGAGGCTGAGCGGCGAAGACAGGACAATGGCGGACACAGACCCCGCCAGGCACAGCGACAGTTTCGTCCGCACGTCCAGGGAGGCGGCAAAGGTGTCGGCCGGCCTATTGAGAAATGATGCCCGCATGGCGCAGCTCCTTCATAAACCGCACGCCGGTGAACGCGCCTGTAAAGGTGCCCACGACGCCGATAAGCACGAACACCGTGGCGGTGATGAGCATACCCGGCTGCTCGCGCATCATCATCCAGGATATGGACAGGCTCATGGCCTTGGAGGCCAGTTCGGCGACCAGCACGCCGGCAACCAGGTTGCGGGTCCGGCCGTAGCCGCCCAGGGCGCGTATGGTTCCTTCGCCCAAAAGACAGGCCAGCACTGTGGCCGGGCCGTGCAGAACGCCCTGGCCCATAAGCAGCAGGGAGACCAGCGCGGTCAGGCCCACGGCCAGGGTCATGGTCCAGGTGCGCGGCACCTTGTGCAGCAGCACAATCATCAGCGTGGTGTACAGACAGTTTTTGGCGGCCAGGGTGACGGGGTTCATGCCGCCGCCCATGTAGGCCACCATAATGGTGGAAGCCTTGATGACCGTGGCGAACACGCCCACGATCACCAGTTCCCGCGTGTTCCAGTGGGGCGCGCGGGCGGGGGCGGCGTCCGCCTGGGACGCGCGTTCATACGTGGCGCTTTGCGCTGCATTCATGAGAGAACCTCAAATATGCCGTAACAAGGTCCGCGGGGGAGAGAGGGGAAGGCCCCTCTCCCCCGCGCGGCGCGTCTAGAACTCCACCCCGACCCGCAGGACGGCGTGGACGCCCGGATCTTCCAGAGAGCTGGAAGCCGGGGTGTAGCGCTTGTTGAATATGTTGTTGACGTTCAGGTCGATAAAGTAGTTTTGCTGTTCGCCCAGGCGGGTGCCTATGGCGAAGTTGGCCGTGCCCCAGCCGCCGTGAATTTCCTGCGTGCCGTCGGTCAGGTCTTCCCTGGCCTTGGCGGCGAAGCGGCCGTAGACGTCCGTATACAGCAGCACGGCCGGGTCAAAGCGGTGTTCGTATTTGACGCCCACGCGGCCGGTCCAGTTGGGGTCGCCCGTGCGGGAGGTTTTGCCGCCCTTGTCTCCCCGGTCAAAAGTGCGGTGCATGTAGGCGCCGCTTATGTAGGGGGTCAGGTTCCAAGGCTCAATGGTGTAGCTCAGCGTCAGTTCCGTGCCGTAGGTTCTGGCTTCGTCCACGTTTTCGAACATGCTGTCACTGGTGCCGGAAATGGTGCGGGAAGTGATGTAGTCCTCCGCAAAGCTGTAGTAGGCGGCCCAATCCGCCGCAAAGCCGCCGGATTCGTAGCGCGTCCCAATTTCAAAGTTCTGAGAGGTCTCGGGCTTGAGGTCCGGGTTGGGGTACAGCCTGCCGCTGCTGCCGTGGGTGGTGCCGATATACAGCTGGTTCAGCAGCGGGTAGCGGTAGCCCTGGGAATACAGGGCGCGCAGCCGCCAATCTTTGAACCCGGAGTAGACCAGGCCGACGCTGCCCACCAGGTGGGAATCGCGGCTGTCCGTTTCTTTCAGGGTGGGGTCGTCGGTGCTGTCCAGGGCGGATTGAATCCAGGTCTGGCGCAGGCCGAAGGTGGCGGTCCAGTCTTTCAGAAAGGTCCATTCATCCTGTGCGAATATGGCCATCGTTTGCTGATGGGCGTCGTAATTAAACACGTCGTGCGTGTTGGTGATGGAAGGCGGGGCCATGGGCGCGCCCGTCCGTGCGTTGTACACGCTCATGGTGGTGCGGCCCTGGCGGTCGTCCGTGGCGTCCAGGTCGTCGTAGAGATAATCGACGCCCATAACCACGTAATGGTCTTTGCCAAAGGTCCAGTCGGTCTGGACGTTGCCGCCGTAGCTTTTCTGCTTGTTCTTGGTAAAGGGGTGCTGCCAGACGTTCAGGTCGCCGTAGGCCATCGGGCCCATGGGCACGCGCGTGTTCACGTTGATATCGTTCCAGAAGTCCTTCTTGGTCTCCTGCATGAAGCCGTTCACCCTGACTTTTTTCAGCACGCCAGAAATCTTGTCCACTTCCGCGAAGCTGTAGAAGCGGTCGCGCTGCCATTTGGGCAGGGCCATGTTGATGTCCGCCCCGTCGGACGAGACGCCGGGGATATTGATGTGGCTCCAGAAATGGTCGTAACCCGCGCCCACCTTGCCGTTGCCCCAGGAATAATCCAGGTAGGCGGACATATTGTTCTGCAGGTAATTGGTATTGGCGATACGGCCCGAGCCGCCCACTTTGTCGCCCGCGTCAATATAATCCCCGGAAACGCGGTAATTGAACCCGTTGTAGGAACCGTACACGGAACCATAGGGCGTGAGGGAGTGGGTGGAGGTGTCGCCGGTAACGGCCAGCGTGGCCTGCACCGGCTTGGTGCCGCCTTTCTTGGTGATGATGTTGACCACGCCGCCGATAGCTTCTGAGCCGTAGAGCACGGAGGCGGGGCCTTTGATCACTTCGATACGCTCCACGTTGAGCGGGTCGATCATGATCATGCTACCGTCCATGGATTTCTGCTCGGAAATTTTCATGCCGTCGATGAGCACCAGCACCCGCGAGGGGCCTTCCCCGCGTATGCCCACCCGCTTGGTGCCGCCGCCCATGCCGCCGTCGCTGACCTGCAAGCCGGGAATATCCTGCAACTGCTGGGCGATGGTGGGCTGGGGTTCGCGTTCCATCTGTTTTTTATCGACCACCGCCGCCGAGGAAGGCACATCAAACACTTCCCGTTCGGTGCGGGTTGCCGTGACCGTGACATCCCGAAGCATCACCGGCTCTTTGTCGGGCGCCGCGGAAGGGCCTTCAGCAGCCTCCGCCACGGCCGGAATGCCCGCCCCGACGAACAGCGCCGATATGGAGAACGCAAGCAGAAGAGATTTGAGCGGATGCATTCGTTCTTACTCCTTGCCCATGCGGCGTTGCCAGCCGATGAGCGCTTGTGAGAGGTTGACCTGCCAGAACTGCCCGGCCAGCGTAAGCTCCACCCAGGGGCCGTCCCTGGTGACAAGTCCCGCCGCTTCCCAGTTGTCCAGAAGAGGCGCGTAGAGAACGCGGGCGTCGCTGCGCGTGCGCGCCGCATTGTGGGCAAGGGCGGCGCTCAGGTCATCCAGGTTCAGGCGGCAGTGTTCCATCTGCCCCAGAATGACGCGCGTGACGTCCAGATCTTCCGGCGGGGCCGCCACCATGGCGGCCGGTTCTTCCCCGTTGTTACAGCGCTGCAGGTACTCTTCCACAGAGGAGCCGTTGAACATGAACCAACCGTGAAGCGCG
The DNA here is from genome assembly GCA_031551765.1 of Desulfovibrionaceae bacterium. Classification (GTDB taxonomy): domain Bacteria; phylum Desulfobacterota; class Desulfovibrionia; order Desulfovibrionales; family Desulfovibrionaceae; genus JAVBNC01. The sequence goes on along the minus strand of JAVBNC010000156.1, from coordinate 11,875 downwards.
CCGCCCGCGCCGGCCCCGTAGTTGAGGCAGTCGGCGCGGCTTTTGGCCATGGGGTTGTAAAGATTTCTCTCACGTGCCGTACGGCCCCAGTGGCTCATGGAAAGGCGGCGGCAGCGGGCGCCCTGCATCAGGGCCACGCCGCGCTCGAAAAAGCGCCCCTGTTCGGCCAGGGAGGCAGTTTTTGAAAGCGTTCCGGCCGCGATGGCTTTGGCCAGCGCGCTGCCCGGAAAAATGTTCAGCTGGTACAAGTCCACCCCATCCAGCGGCAGGGAAAGAAAGGTGCGGATGTCTTCTTCCCAGTCTTCCACGCTCTGGCCGGGCAGGCCGTAGATCAGGTCGATAATCACGGCGGCGTGGTTGTATGCGGCCAGCGTTTCCAGGCGGCGGCAGACCTCTTCCTTGTCCGCGAACCGGCCGAGGCGGCGGCGTATTTCCGTATTGAAGCTTTGCACGCCAATGGAAAAACGGTTGGCGCCGCCCGCAAGGCAGGCTTCAATCAGGGACGCGTCAAAGTTGTGGATGCGGCCTTCCACGGTAATTTCGCAGTCATTGGCCAGGGGGAGCGCATCCCGCAGCGCGCGCAGCAGGCGTTCCAGCTCGTGCGGCCGCAAAGCGGTGGGCGTGCCCCCGCCAAGATACAGGGCGTTGATGGGCGCGGACGTGGTGGCAACATGGCGCTGCCCGGACGCCACTTCCTTGAGCAAGGCTTCAAGGTAGGCGGCTCCGGCTTTTTCCGTGTATTTGCCGCCGAAAAACCCGCAATACAGGCATTTGCTTTCGCAGTAGGGCAGGTGCACGTAGGCGGCGGCCGGTCCTTTGCGGGGGGTGGCGCGCAGACGAGCCAGCGTTTCGGAAAGCGCTTCTTTTTCCACCTGCTCGCCGCTCATACCCGCATGCACGGCGGTTTTGCGCGCAAACGCGCCGGAAAGCGGGTCGTCGCTGATGGTGGCGAAATATTCCGCGCCCGGCGTGTGCATGGATTCGGGCACGATATTCAGGCCGTGTTTGCTCTTTGTATCGCTGCCGGTTGCGGGCTGCTCAGCGCGCGGCGGCATGGCGGCGGGGGAGACGGCCGAACTTTTGGAAGACATGGGAACCTCGCGTGCTTAGTTTGATAGGGAAAGTCATTCTCAATTGAATGAAAAAAATATCCGCGCATACTATGCGGCCATACCGGCGGTACGGCACAGCGCTTCAGCCACAATGCGGCTGATTTGGCCCAGTTCCGCTTCCGTGAACGTCTCTTTGCCCAACTGGTGCAGCACCGGCCGCGCGCCCCGGAAAAAAGACATGCACTGGGCGGTCATGCACTGCGCAAGCACGGCGGCTTCCAACGATTCTTCCGGCACACCCCGCGCTTTGGCTGCTGCCACCGCAAAGGAGTGGTGCAGAGGGTCCAGCACCTGGTCGCTGAGACGGCTGTACACCCCGCGCAAGGCGGCGGATTCCGGGCTGGACAGCGCCCGGAGCAAGGCCGCGCCCTTGGGGCCGGCAAGAATGGCCAGCAACCTGGCCGTATATTCCCGCAGCAGGGGCGGCAATTCCGCCGCTTCCGCCAGGCGCGTCCGCGTTACGAACTGTTCCAGCTCAGGAACGAACAAAGCCCGCAAGTCATGGAGACATCGCTCCACCACAGCGTCCATCAAGTCCGCCATACCACCGAAATGATAGCTGATAAGCGCGTGGTTCACTCCGGCTTCCGAGGCAAGTTCCCGGGTGGTCGGGTTCTTGCCCGCATCGCTGGTGAACAGCCTGACGCCGGCCTCAATGAGCCGGATTTTAGACTTTGCCATGCGCCGCGGCGGCAAAAATGAAAGGGACTCCTGCAAGCCGTCCTCCTGGTGAAAGAGAGGTATTGGAAATGATAACTGAAGTCAACCACTTGGTTAAAATATTTTTCAGACAGAAGAACGATGGGAATCCCGGGGTATATCCCCCAAAAAAGAAGCAGCATCCTGGGCGGATATCCGCCCAGGATGCCTTGGGTCCGCCATGGCGGAACGCCCGGTTTTAGAGACAGCCCTAGCGCGCGCCCTTGGGAAAGAGCACCACGCCAATGGTTTTGAGCACCACCTTGGCTTCCAGCAGGGCGGACATGTGTTTGATGTAGTAGAGGTCGTACTCCAGCTTGAAGCGGGCGTCTTCCACGCTGGAACCGTAGGGGTAACAGACCTGGGCCCAGCCGGTAATGCCCGGCTTGACCGTGTGGCGCACGTAAAAGAAGGGGATATGCTCGGAAAGTTCGCGCACGAACTCCATGCGCTCCGGCCTGGGGCCCACCACGCTCATGTCGCCGATCAGCACGTTCCAGAGCTGGGGCAGTTCGTCGATGCGCGTCTTGCGGATAAAAGTGCCGACCCTGGTGACGCGCGGGTCGTTCTTGCTGGCCCACACGGCCCCGTTTTTCTCCGCGTCCACGCGCATGGAGCGGATTTTGTAGACCGTGAATTCTTTTTCGTGCAGGCCCACGCGCTTTTGCCGGTAAATGACCGGGCCGGGGGATTCCAGGCGCACGGCCAGAGCCGCCAGCAGCACAATGGGCAGGGCCACGACGGACATGCCCACGCTGAAAGCGATGTCAAAGGCGCGCTTGGCCCGGCGCATGTAATTGTGCACGTTCAGGTTGAAGCCGTCTTCCATGAGCAGCCAGTTTTCGTGGATCAGGTCCACGGGCACGCGGCGGGCCACGCGCTCATACAGGCTGCGGATATCGCCCACTTCCAGACCCTGGAGCTTGGCGTTGAACAGGTCGCGGGCCACGGCCGGATCCAGGTTCTCTTCCAGAATGAGCAGGCGGGTGCCTTTCCGCTCCTGGGCTATGCGCACGGCGCCCGTTTGCGGCCCCAGGCAGGGGCCCGCGGTTTCCGGGTCCGCGCCAGGTTCGCCGACGTAGCCCGCTATTTCCGCCTGGGGCAGGTATTTCTGCATGACCTTTCTGGCCCGGCCCGCCCGGTCCACGCCCACAAAGACCACCCGTTCCGGCTGGGAGTGCTGCAGGCCCAGGTAGCGGTAGAGCAGCCGCCAGCCCAGGGAAAAGGCCAGCGTAATGGCCATTTGCAGTAGGAACATGGTCTTGGGGAAACGCCAGTGCTCAAAGGAGTAAAAGGTGAAGCCCGCGCCCACAATGCCGATGGCCACGGCCATGACCACGCGCAGCAGGCTGTCCCGCAGCTCTTCCTGGCCGATATTGTAGCAGTCCAGCATGTAGAAGCTGAGGAAAAAGATGACCAGGGTAAAGGTGGACGCGCCCGTGTAGTCGGAGAAAATGGTCAGAAAGGGCGGCAGCATGAGCACGGAACTGACCTGCAGGGCAATGATGATGCCCAGCATGTCCAATATGCGCAAAATAAGCCGGCGGTTATCGCTCACGATTTTTCTCCCGTAGTGGGGATAGTCATAACATCCATGATATGCGCCGCGACCTTGGCGGCGTCGAATTCCGCTTCCGCCATGGCCCGGCCGGCGGCGCCCAGGCGCGCGGCCAGGGCCGGGTCCAGAATGAAGCGCTCCATGGCATTCGCCAGGGCGGGGGCGTCGCGCAGGGGCACCAGAAAGCCGTTTTCGCCTTCGCGCACGGTTTCCCGGCAGCCGGGGGCGTCCGTGACCACGGCGGCCCGGCCCATGGCCATGCCTTCCATAATCGCGGTGGGGGTGCCTTCCCGGTACGACGGTAGCACGAGCACGTGGGCCGCCGCAACATAGGGCCGCACGTCGCGGGTTTCGCCCAGATACTCCGGCACGGCCTGTTCGTGCCAGGCTTTGACCTCTTCCAGGGGGACGGAGCCGGGACCCTGCTCCGGCGGGCCCAGAAGCTGGAAGCGCGCTTCCGGGTAGCGGGCTTTCAGGCTGGCGGCGGCTTCATGGTATTCGCGCAGGCCCTTGGCTTCCAGCAGGCGGCAGACCAGGAGAAAGGTCGCGGGCCCTTCCGGCAGGGGGGAGGACGCGAAATGGGTGAGATCCACCCCGGTGCCCCGGCTCATGGCCAGTTGCGTGTCCGAAGGGAGAATGTTGAGGCGCCCAAAGGTGGCCTTGTCGTCCAGGTTCTGGAAAAACACCGTGCGCACGCGGGAAAAGGCCAGCCGGTACAAAAGCCGCGCCACCTGGGTGAGCAGACGCTTGATAAGGGAATCCGCCTCGAACATGTAACCCAGTCCGGTGATCATCACATGGCGGTGCTCCCGCCGGGGAAAGCCCGCCAGGGCGGCGGCCAGCGCGCCGTAAATCACGGGCTTGATAGTGAAGGCGAAGAGCCGGTCCGGCTCTTCTTGCTGAAAGATGCGGCGTAGCGCCAGCAGGGTTTTCATGTCCCGCAACGGGTTCAGGCCTTTGCGGTCCAGGGGATAGTGGACGAGGCGCGCGCCCAGGGAGCGCAGGGCCGCGTTCCATTCTTCCGGCCCTTCCGGCGCCATGCAGAGCACTTCATGGCCCGCCGCCTTCAAGGCCCGGATGAGCACGGTCCAGAAATTGGCCATGGCCCGCGTCTGGTTGCCCAGGATAATGATTTTCATGCCGTGCCGCCCCGTTGTGGTATTCCGCGACTTGTATCAGGTGGCGGATGCTCTGGAAAGGGGCGTCTTTACACCCCTGCGGCGAAAGCGTAAATACTGGGCCTCAGCTTGAAGTCTTTTTACGGAGAACCTCATGACCAAGTTTGACAGCGTCCTCAATAGCCTGCGCGCCAACCCCAAAACCTGGCTGGTGACCGGCGTGGCCGGGTTCATCGGCTCCAATTTGCTGGAAACCCTGCTCACCGCCGGGCAGAAGGTGGTGGGGCTGGACAATTTTTCCACGGGCTACCAGAAGAACCTGGACATGGTCCGGGATATCGTGGGGGAAGCGGCCTGGAAATCCTTCCGCTTCATGGAGGCGGACATCCGGGACCTGGAAGCCTGCCGCGCGGCCTGCAAGGGCGTGGATACCGTGCTGCACGAGGCGGCGCTGGGTTCCGTGCCCCGGTCCATTGAAGACCCCATCCTGACCAACCAGAGCAACGTGGACGGTTTCGTGCACATGCTGGTGGCGGCCAGGGACGCGGGCGTCAAAGGATTCGTCTACGCCGCTTCCAGTTCCACCTACGGCGACGAGCCCACGCTCCCCAAGCGCGAGGACAGGATAGGCAAGCCCCTGTCCCCCTACGCCGTGACCAAGTACGTCAACGAGCTGTATGCGGAAGTGTTTGCCAGCGCTTACGGTATGAACAGCATCGGCCTGCGCTACTTCAACATTTTCGGGCAGCGCCAGGACCCGGCCGGGGCCTACGCGGCGGTCATTCCCTGCTGGTTCGCCTCCCTGACCAAGGGCGAGCAGGTGTACATCAACGGAGACGGCGAAACCTCGCGGGATTTCTGCTTTATCGAAAACTGCGTGCAGGCCAACATTCTGGCCGGCTGCGCGGACAAGCCGGAAGCCTGGAACCAGGTCTACAACGTGGCCGTGAACCAGCGCACCTCGCTCAACGAGCTGTTTGGCCTGATCCGGGACGAAGTGGCCCGGCACAGCCCGCAAGCCGCTCAGGCCAAGGCGGAGCACCGGGATTTCCGGGCCGGGGACGTGCGCCATTCCCAGGCGGACATCAGCAAGGCGGAAACCCTGCTGGGCTACGCGCCGGGCTTTGACGTGCGCGCGGGCCTGCGCAAGGCGGGGGACTGGTACGCGGCGAATCTGTAATCCAGGTATTTTTTGAAATAAAAAACCGGCCCTGCGTTTGCGGGGCCGGTTTTTTCATGCACAATGTTTTAGAGCGGTTGAACATTAAAAATGTTCAACCGCTCTGCAAGGATTTGTCTTCAAATCCTTGCCGCGAGATTGGCGTAGGCGGGCTTTGCCCGCCGTCAAGCGACAATCTCAAAGCGAAACTGCTCTAGAAGTTGGCGCAAAATTAGGATTTTTGTTCTCTGCCAAGGAAGGCGAGTTCCGGGCGGAGCGAAGTGTATTGCTGCATACATGAGCTTCGCACGGGACGAGCCTGACGCGGGCAGAGGGCAAAAAGACAATTTTGCGCCAACTTCTATTTGGCCACGGACATCATCAGCTTGATGCGGTTGATCTGGTTGACCTCGCTGGCGCCGGGGTCGTAGTCCACGGCCGCGATATTGGCCTGGGGGAAGCGGCGCTTCAGCTCTTTCAGCAACCCCTTGCCCGTGATGTGATTGGGCAGGCACCCGAAAGGCTGCATACACAGGATGTTGGGCACGCCGGATTCGAGCAGCTCCACCATTTCCGCGGCCAGCAGCCAGCCTTCCCCGGTCTGGTGGCCCAGGGAGATCAGGCTTTTGGCCTTGCGCCGCAGTTCGGAAAAGCGCACGGGCGGGGTAAAGCGCTTGCTGCGGGAAAGGCCCTGGCGCATGGACCAGCCGCAGAACTCCAGAAAGGCGATGCCCGCCAGGCCGGAAGCGTAGGCCTTCCACGGCCCGGAAAGGTGGTTGTAGTTGAAGACGTGGTCGTAGAAGGAATAGAGCACGAAATCCATCAAGTCCGGCACCACGGCCTCGCCGCCTTCGCGCTCCACTATTTCCGCGGCTTTGTTGTTGGCGTCCGGGTGGTATTTGAGCAGAATTTCACCCACCAGGCCCACGCGGGGCTTGCGTTCTTCCGTGCGCAAGGGCAGCCGGTCAAAGTCGCGCACCAGGGCCAGCATGCTGGAATGGAAGGGAATGAGCTTGCCCGCCCGAATGACGGGCTTGGCTTTTTCCGCCCACTGTTTGGCCAGGCGTTTGGCGCTGCCCGGTTCGGCCTCGTACGGGCTGACCCGGTGCAGCACGCGCATGAGCGCGTCGCCGTAGTATCCGGCCATGACCACCCGCCGCAGGAGCGAGCCGGAGAGCTTGAAGCCGGGGTTGGTGTCCCGGCCTTCCATGTTGAAGGAAATAATGGGGATGTGCTCCAGGCCGCTTTCCACCAGGGCTTTGCGCAGAAAGGCGATGTAGTTGGTGGCCCGGCAGCCGCCCCCGGTCTGGGAGATCATCAGCGCGATATGGGCGGGGTCGTAAAGGCCGCTGCGCACGGCATGCAGCAGCTGCCCCACCACCACAATGGCCGGGAAGCAGGCATCGTTGTTCACGTGGCGCAGGCCCAGTTCCACGGCCGCGCGGCTTACGGAGGGCAGCTGGGCCACCCTGTAGCCTCCGGAGTCGAACACCGCCTCCAGGAACTGGAAATGCAGGGGCGAGAGCTGGGGAATAAGAATGGTGTGCGTGTCGCGCATGGCTTCGGTGTACGGGGGCGAGCCCTTGTATACGGCCATTTCCGTGGGCACGTTCTCCTTGCCCTTGCGCTCGCGCAGGGCGGCCAGCAGTGAGCGGATGCGGATGCGGGCCTGGCCCAGGTTGGCGCCTTCGTCTATTTTGATCTGGCCGTAGAGCCGCCCCTTGAGGGTGACGATTTCCTCCAACTGGTCCGAGGTGATGGCGTCCAGGCCACAGCCGAAAGACACCAGCTGCAGCACGGCCAGGTTGTCCGCCCCGGCGGCGTAGGCCCCGGCGCGGTAGAGCCGGGAATGGTAGGTCCACTGGTCCACCACACGCAGCAGGCCGGGGTCCGGCATCAGATGGGCCACGGAATCCTCGGTCAGCACGCCCATGCCGCAGGAAGTGATCAGTTCCGGTATGCCGTGGTGCACTTCCGGGTCCACGTGGTAGGGGTGGCCCGCCAGGACTACGCCGAAAACACCCTTGGCGTGCAACTCTTTCAAGGCATTGTCCCCGGCCTGGGCTATATCGTCCTTATAGGCGCGCATGGCCGCGAACCCGGCCCGCACGGCGTCGTGCAGTTCGGAAGCGGGAATGCCGGAAAAAAGTGGGATATCCCGCAGCCGTTTGGCCAGGAATTCCTCGTCCAGGGGCAGGAATTGGTGGATGATGGGAATGCCCGCCTCGTCCAGCTCGCCGATGTTGCGGGCCAGCAGTTCCGGGTAGCCGATGACCACCGGGCAGTTGAAGGCGCCGGTCTGGGTGCTGAAATTTTTCAGCTCAAAGGGCAGGCAGGGGAAAAAGATGCGGTCCACCTTGCGCGCGATAAGATCCAGAATGTGGCCGTGGGCCAGCTTGGCCGGGTAGCACACGGTCTGGGAAGGAATGGTGCCGTAGCCCTGGAAATACAGCTCTTTGGAAGAGGGCGCGGACAGTTCCACCCGGAAGCCCAGTTCCGTGAGCATGGTGAACCACAGCGGGTAGTTCTCGTAAATGTTCAGGGTGCGGGGTATGCCGATAACCCCGCGCCGAGCTTTCTCTTTCGCCAGAGGCTCGTAGGGGTCGAAAAGCCGGGCGTGCTTGTAGGCGTAGAGGTTGGGCAGGTCGCCGGGCGTGTTGCCCGCGCCCCGCTCGCAGCGGTTGCCGGAAATGAATTTGCGGCCGCCGGAAAAGCCGGTGACCGTGAGCAGGCAGGCGTTGGCGCACAGGCGGCAGCGCGTGGACGAGGCGCTGGTGGTGAAACGCGCCGCCTCGTCCGGGCCCAGCAGCTTGGTTTCCCCGTTTTCCGGACCGCGTTCCCTGGCTATAAGGGCCGCGCCGAACGCGCCCATCAGGCCCGCTATGTCCGGCCGCACCACGTTCCGGCCCAGGTGCAGCTCAAAAGCCCGCAAGAGCGCGTCGTTGGCAAAGGCCCCGCCCTGCACCACCACATGGGAGCCCAACTCGTCCGGTCCGCTGATTTTCATGACCTTGTAGCAGGCGTTGCGGACCACGGAATAGGACAGGCCCGCCGCGATATCGCCGACCGCCGCGCCTTCTTTCTGGGCCTGCTTGACCTTGGAGTTCATGAACACGGTGCAGCGGGTGCCCAGGTCCACGGGCCGGGAAGAGGCGAGGGCCGCGTCCACGAAATCCGGCAGGGGCATGCTCAGGGAAAGGGCAAAGCCTTCGATGAACGAGCCGCATCCGGCGGAGCAGGCCTCGTTGAGCTGGATGCGGTCTATGGCCCCGGCCCGGATGCGCATGCATTTGATGTCCTGGCCGCCGATATCCAGGATAAAGGAGACCTCGGGCAGGAAAAAGCGGGCCCCGGCAAAGTGGGCCACGGTTTCCACCTCGTCTATGTCCGCGCGCAGCGCCGCGCGTAAGAGCGCGCTGCCGTACCCGGTGACCGCGGCGGCCCGGATGGCCAGGCCCGGCCGCTTTCTGGCGTAAATTTCCCTGAGCACGGCCAGGCCGGAAGCGAGCGGATCGCCGTTGTTGGGGCCATAGAAGGAGTAGAGCAGCCGCCCTTCCTCGTCCACCAGCGCGGCCTTGATGGTGGTGGAGCCGCTGTCAAAACCCAGCCAGGCGTCGCCCTCATATTTTTCCAGCGGGAAACGGGTCACGTGCTCGCTGCTGTGGCGTTCCCGGAACACGGCCAGCTCCTCCGGCCCGGAAAACAGAGGGGGCAGAGTAAGGGTTTCGTCGTGGTTTTTGCGCTCTTCCAGAACGCGGAGCAGGCGTTCCGGCAGCGCGGCTTCCGGCGCGCCGCCGTCCGCCAGGGCCGTTTCCCCGGCGTGCAGGGCCGCGCCCAGGGCCACGAAGTATTCCGCGTGTTCCGGGAACACGGCCTGGCCTTCTTCCAGCCGCAGGGTGCGCACAAAGCGCTCACGCAGGGAGGGGAGAAAGGCCAGCGGCCCGCCCAGGAACACCACCTTGCCGCTGATGTTCCGGCCCCGGGCCAGGCCGCTTACGGTCTGGTCCACCACGGCCTGCATGATGGAGGCGGCAATGTCCTCCCTGGCGCAACCTTCGTTGAGCAGGGGCAGGATGTCGCTTTTGGCGAACACGCCGCAGCGCGAGGCAATGGGGTAGATGGTCTTGTGGCGCAGGGCCATTTCGTCCAGGCCCGGCGCGTCGGCGCTGATAAAGGCCGCCATCTGGTCGATGAAGGCCCCGGTGCCGCCGGCGCAGGTTTCGTTCATGCGCTGGTCAAAACCGCCGGTGAAAAAAGTCAGTTTGGAATCTTCCCCGCCCAGCTCAATGGCCACGTCCGCGTCCGGGATGCGGCTGCGGATGCACAGGCCGGAAGCCACCACTTCCTGCACAAAGGGCAGCGTCAGTTCGGAAGCCAGCGCAATGGCCCCGGACCCGGTGCAGGCCATGGACCAGCGCCTGCCCGGCAGATGGGAGGAGGCTTCGCGCAGCATGGCGGCGGCGCAGGCGCGCACTTCGGAAAGGTGCCGCCGGTAGCGGGCGAACAGCATGGCCCCGGCCCGGTCCAGGGCCACCAGTTTGACCGTGGTGGACCCCACGTCCAGGCCGAAAAACAGGTCTGTCGCCGTGGAAAGGCCCGTATCGTCCATGCCTGCCTCGCAAGGGGATATTCATTATCTATCGCACAGACCGTGAAACGCGGCAAGGGGACGGAAAGCGTTTTCCAGTGTCGCGCGGGATTGGGCGGACAAAGGGGCGCCAAGGCCTTTTCCCCGGCGGGGATGATGCTTACCCTTTAGCTGTGGCGGCTTGCGCCGGCGTTATGCCGAGCCGCCGTCCGGGTCTCTTCGGTTTTTCTCCCGCCCGGGCCTTCTCGCCGCCGTTATGGAGGAAAGCTTTATGTTAATTTCTCTGGCCGACCGTGAACGACTTTGTCAAACTATCGAAAAAAATCTCCACTGCATGCCGGAAGAGGAAAAGAAAATATTTCAGCTCATTCTCTCCCTGCTCTATGATTTGCGCGACTGCGCCAAATTTTCCGGGGAAGGCACCGAGGATATTGAAAAGTTGCTTGGGGACCTGGAACTGCACCATGCCGAGCTTTCGGACCGTGCGTTCCACGCGCCAGGCGCCGAGGATGTAGCCCGCCTGATCATGCTGGGAGAAAAGGTGCCCGAACTGGTGCAGGAAATCCGGCGACTGCACGGGGTGGCCAACGCCCTGATACTGCAGGCGCCGGAGAGCGACGTCCGGAATTGAGAGGCTTTTGCCGCGGTTTCCAGGGCAAAAGCTCCGCACCCTTGCGGCCTCGCCCCGCTCGCGCTATGAAAGGGGCTTGGAGGCTTCTATGTTGCGTACCATCACCACGCGCTTCTGCGCGCTCGTCCTTGTCCTTGCGCTTGCCCCCGCAAGCTTTGCTGCCGAGCAGCCCCTGACCAAATCCCAACTCAAGGCGGCCATGCAGCAGGTGCTGAAAGAGCATCCGGAGCTGGTGCTGGACCTGCTCCGCGAACACAGCGTGACCGTGCTGGAAATCGCCCAGCAGGGCGGGCTGGAGCGGCAGCGCAAGATCATGCTCGCCCAGTGGCAGCAGGACCTGAAAATACCGAAAAAGGTCAACCTGGACCGGCCCATGCGCGGCCCGGCCGACGCCCCGGTGACCATAGTGGCCTATTCCGACTTTACCTGCCCCTACTGTGCCAAGGCCGCCGCCACCGTGGACCAGGTGCTTGCCGCGCGCAAGGACAAGGTGCGCTTCATATTCAAGCACTACCCCCTGAAAAGCCACGCCCTGGCCCGCCTCAGTTCGGAGTACGTGGTGGCCGCCTTCATGCAGGACGAGAAAAAGGGCTGGGCTCTGCACGACGCCATTTTCGCGGACCAGGACCGCCTGGCGGAAGAGGGCGAAGGCTTTCTGCGCGCCACCGCCCTGGCCCAGGGTCTGAACCTGCAGAAGCTTTCCACGGACCTGAAAAGCCGCAAAGTCAAGGCCGTCATTGACGAAGATATCGCGGAAGGCGCGGCGCTCGGCGTCAACGGCACCCCTTTCCACCTGGTCAACGACCTGACCATCCGGGGCGCGGCCCCGCTTTCCTCGTTCCTGGAAGCCGTGGACCTGGCCCTGAAGGTCAAGGAAGGCAAGAAGTAGAATAGTTAGCAGTCGAAGCCAATTGAATGAGAGCAGGGCAGCGCCCAGCTCTCATTCAATTGGCTTCGACAACGGTCTGCTCCTTGACCTTATTTCACCTCGCCTCTATAAGCGAATTGTG
>JAVBNC010000093.1:0-5642 GCA_031551765.1 Desulfovibrionaceae bacterium | reverse complement strand
TTCCCCCGGACCCCCTATCCCCTTCCAAAGAACTTTGACAGGGGGGTATGGGGGCGTTTCTCGTTGATGCGGGCGTACTGTGTAGTGAAAGGCGGCACTCCCGCCCCCACCGCGTCAGGGTGACGTGCGCCAGGCAACGGCGCTCCCGTACCCACCCTGACTGGGTTCCAAGGGGCGCGCCCCTTGGCGGGTGAGTCCAGAGAGGGCGGAGCCCTCTTTGGCCGCCGGAGGCATCCCATCCAATTGGCTTCGACAAAACTGCTTTTAATCGCAGCTCAAAAAGAAGCGGTACGCCGGGTTCTGCGTTTCCTCGCGGAAACTATAGCCGAGGGCGGTGATGACGGCAAGAAAGCGCTCGTTGTCGCCAAAGGGCACCTGGATGCCGCAGAGCACGCGGCCGTAGTCGGAACCGTGGTTGCGGTAGTGGAACAGGCTGATGTTCCAGTCCGAGGTCAGGCTGTTGAGAAAACGCAGGAGCGCGCCCTGGCGTTCCGGGAACTCGAAGTGGAAGACCCGCTCGTCGCACACGCCTTTGGCCTTGCCGCCCACCATATAGCGGATGTGGATTTTGGCCATTTCGTCGTTGGACAGGTCCGTGACCGGGTACCCGGCACTCTGGAACAGGGCCAGAACTTCATGGCGTTCCGCACGGCCGCCGGGCGTTTGCAGGCCGATGAACACCTGGGCGTCCGTGTCGCTGGCATAGCGGTAGTTGAATTCCGTGATGTTGCGGTCGCCCAGGGGGGTGATCAGCGCCTTGAACGCGCCGGGCCGCTCCGGAATGGTGACGGCGAAAATGGCTTCGCGTTCCTCCCCAAGCTCGGCGCGCTCGGCCACGTGGCGCAGACGGTCGAAATTGACGTTGGCCCCGCTGTTCACGGCGGCCACGCACTGGTTTTTCAGGCCGTGCTCGGCCAGATACTTCTTGGCTCCGGCCACGGCCAGCGCGCCGGAAGGTTCGGAAATGGCGCGGGTATCGTCGAAAATATCCTTCATGGCGGCGCAGATCTGGTCGGTTTCCACCAGGACCACGCCGTCCAGCAGCTCGCGGCACAGCGCGAAGGTGGTTTCGCCCACCTGGCGCACGGCCACGCCGTCCGCGAAAATGCCCACCTGGGACAGGGAGACGCGTTCCCCGGCAGCCAGGGAATCGTGCATGGAAGCGGCTTCCACGGGTTCCACGCCGTAGACTTTGACTTCCGGCCGCAGGAATTTGATGTAGGAAGCGATGCCCGCGACAAGGCCGCCCCCGCCCACGGGCACGAACACGGCGGTCAGGTCCGGCTGCTGTTCCAGCATTTCCTTGCCTATGGTGCCCTGGCCGGCAATCACGTCCTCGTCGTCAAAGGGGTGGATGAAGGTAAGGTTCTGTTCCCACTCCAGCTTTTTGGCGTGGACGAAGGCTTCGTCAAAGGTGTCGCCGGTAAGCACGACGCGGCCGCCCAGGTTTTCCACGGCCTGCACCTTGATGGGCGGCGTGGAGCGGGGCATGACGATGGTGGCTTCCACGCCCATGCGCCGGGCGGAAAAGGCCACGCCCTGGGCGTGGTTGCCCGCGGAAGCGCAAATGACCCCGCCTTTTTTTTCGGCGTCGCTCAAAAGGGCCATGCGGTTGTAAGCGCCGCGCAGCTTGAAGGAGAACACGGGCTGCAGGTCTTCGCGCTTAAGGAAAACGCGGTTGCCGCTGCGGGCGGAAAGGCGGGGCATGAGTTCCAACGGGCTTTTGACGGCCACATCGTAGACGCGGGCGTTGAGAATCTTCTTGATGAGGGAGTGCATGGAAAGGCGGTCCTGAATGCTTGGAGGGGGGTTATATTAGAGAGCATTTCACACTTGAAATGCTCGCAAGGATTTGAAGCGAAAACTGCTCTATACCTTGATATTTACAATGTTTCCGGCCCAGGGGGGCGCGTCGTCACGGCCGGGGTCGGGTTCGTCTTCCTGGCCGGAGCCTTTGGCCTGGCGCTTGTCGTGCCCGGCCTGCCCCTGGCGGCCGCGGGCCTCGCGGTCGCGCACCTTGGCGGAACCGTCGCCTTTCTCCGGCGCCTGCACCTGGGCGTTTTCCTTGCGCAGAATTTCCGGCGCGGCCTGCTGTGCCGCCTGGCGCTGCACTTCCGGATGGGCCTGCAGTTCCTGGGCGAGGCGCTCAGCCTGTCCCATCTGGGCCAGGATAAGGTTGACGCTGCCGGGTATGCTCATACTATTTCACCAGGTAGTTTTCTATGAAAATATCCTCTATTTTGCCGCTGGCAACATGTTCGTTGATCACGGTCATCAAATCGCGCTTAAGCTGGCCCACTTTCTGCTGGTCTGAAAAGAGCGTGAAGGGCCGGTTGCGCAGGTAATAGAACAGCGCGTCGCGCAGGGCCACCTTTTTGGCCTGCATTTCCGCGAAAAGCTGGGCGTTGTCCGTGGGCACGGTGAACTTGCAGACCAGAAAGCGCACCGCGCCTTCCGTGTCTTTCTGCTCCACCCAGAAGGATTCCCAGGCCAGCTGGTACTTGGGCGCGGGCGCGGCGGGCAGCGGCGGGGGCTTGTCCGGCACCACAATGGTTTTCACGGCCACTTCCGGGGGCGGAGGGGGCTTTTTCAGGTAGATTCTGGCGCCAACGCCCGCGACGGCAAGCAGCGCCAGGGAGGCGGCCGCTATGATCAGCCGTTTTTTCTGGGCCAGCAGCCGGTCTTTCAGGGTGAGCCTGGCGGGCGGTTCGGGCAGCGCTTCCGGCGCGTCCTTTATCGCTTCCTTCGGGGCCTCCGGCTTCTTGTCCTCCGGTTCCTCGTCCTCCAGGAACGGCGCGTCGTCCAGGTCCAGCTCGACCTTTTGCGCCGCTTTGGCGGAAACGGGCTTGTCCGGGGCGGGGGATGCCGCTTCCGGGGCTTGGTCCGGGGTTTGAGCCATGGGAGTCTCCACAATCCTTGGTGTCAGGTTCGACGGCAGTACAGCACGTTTTTTGCCGTCCCGCCAGTAGTAATGCAGAAGCTGTGCCAAATTTTGTCGAAGCCATCTAAGAGTCGAAGCAGGGCGCAATGCGGCACGTCCTGTGCCGCCCCCTACGGGCGTCGCTGCGCTCCGTGCGCAACCGCCTCCCGCGGTTGCGAAATCCCTGCACCCGCCAAGGGGCGCGCCCCTTGGAACCCATTCAGGGTGGCTTGGAAAGGGGTGCCGGAAGGCGCGGTCTTTGTGCCGGGCATGGAAAAACGCGACGCCCGGCACAGCGGGCGTCGCGCGCGAATGCCGGTATTCCGGCGCGGTATGCGGGCCGGGCCGTCTAGGGGAAAATCTTGTCGATTTTCTGCTTCATGACTTCGGCGGTGAAGGGCTTCACGATATAGTTGGAAACCTTGGCCTGCACCGCTTCGATAATATTTTCCTGCTGCGCTTCCGCCGTGACCATCAGAAAGGGCAGGTCCGCGAATTCTTCGCTGGAGCGCACTTTGCGCAGCAGCTCAATGCCGGTCATCTGGGGCATGTTCCAGTCCGAGATGATGAATTCGATTTTATCCTTGTTCAGCACGTCCCAGGCCGTGGTGCCGTCGTCGGCTTCCACGACGTTGGTGAAGCCGAGCTGGCGCAGGATGTTTTTGATGATCCGGCGCATGGTGGAAAAGTCGTCCACCACAAGCACACGCATGTTGGGATTGTAAGGCATGGATGAAGCTCCTTGGGTTGTCGGCGCGCGTTCAAGACCCTTGTAGTGCCCGGGCGCGCTGTCTGCCGGGCGGTTCATGCATGGAATGACAATACCGCGAACTGCGTCAGAAAGGCTGCGCATCCCCGTAGGCGCTGGCAAATTCCCGCCGCATGCGGGTGAGCGCCTGGGAATGCAGTTGGGACACCCGGCCTTCCGTAATGCCCATTACTTCCGCTGCTTCGCGCATGTTCAATTCATCTGTGTAGTACAGGGACAGTACCAATTTTTCTCTTGGTGTCAATTGATCGATCAGGCTGGCGACGCGTTCTATCATCTCCTGGGAAGCCACCTGGCCGAAAGGCTCGTGTTCGGAGCGCGGGCCGCTGTCCGCGAAATTTTCCTGCAGCGCGTCCAGGGAAAGGCAGAGCTGGCTTTGCAGTGCTTCCAGCCCGTCGCGCACGTCCTTTGCGTCCATGCCGGTTATATCCGCCAGCTCTTGTTCCGAGGGACGCTCGCCCCTGGTGCGTTCCACGTTCTGTATGGCTTCGTCCAGCACCCGCACCCGCTGGCGTAAGGAACGCGGCAGCCAGTCCATGCGGCGCAGCTCGTCCAGCATGGCGCCCCGGATACGGTTTTCCGCGTAAGTGTCGAACTTGACGCCCACGCTGGACCTGAACTTGCTGAAGGCTTCCATAAGCCCCAGCGTGCCCGCGCTGATCAGTTCGGAAAGCTCCACGTTCTTGGGCAGCCGGGCTTTCAGGCGCAAGGCCAGATACTTCACCTTGGGGGCGAAGTGCCGGGCCATCTTTTCCTGTTCGGCGTGGGTGAAGTCTCCCCAGGCTTTGCCGGCGTCGAATTCCTCCCAGGGGGAGGGGCCGGCAAAGGCTTCACTGCCGGAAAAGGAGGCGTTTCCAGAAGAACTTGATGTTTCCATCGAGGCTCGCCGGTACATCCCAGGTTTGGATTACGTTTGCCACGTCACGCAGCGCAAGGGCCGCCGCGGGGGGCGGCGTTTCCGCGCAGAAGGGTTTTTGCCGGATAACGGCGTTGCGCACCGCCACATCGCGCGGGATAAAGCCCACCAGGTCCAGCGACACGCCGGTAAGGAAATGGTCGCAGGCTTTGTACAGCCGCGTGTACACGTCTTTGGCCGTTTTTTCGTCCGGGGCCATGTTCACCAGCACCTTGAAACGGTCCACCCCGTGATTCTGGCGCATAACCTTGATCAGGGCGTAGGCGTCCGTCAGGGACGTGGGTTCCGGGGTCAGCACCACCATGCGTTCCTGGGCGGCCAGGTTGAAGTACAGCACATTGTCCGTAATGCCCGCGCCGGTGTCCACTATCAGGTAGTCCACTTCCTCTTCCAGGCTGTCCATGGCTTCCAGCAGCTCCAATTTCTGACCGGTGGACAGGGCCAGCATTTCGCTGACCCCGGAAGCCGCGGGCAAAATTTTGAAGCCGTAGTCCGTGGGGCAGAGGATATCCTGCAGCGAAACTTCCCCGTGGAAGAGATGGAAGAGATTGTACTTGGGCGTCAGCCCCAGAATGACGTCCACATTGGCCAGGCCAAGGTCCGCGTCCAATAGAATGACCCGCTTGCCGGCCTTGGCCAGGCAGCAGGCGATGTTGACGGAAAGATTGGTTTTGCCGACCCCGCCCTTGCCGGAGGTGACGGAAAACACAAGAGGCAGTGCAGTGCTCATGGATTGCTCCAATGTATCTGACGGCGCGGAACCGTCAAGCGTTTCCTGACATCATCTAAAGATGTCTTTTTTCCTTCCAGAGTTGCCATCAAAAGGACGGCTTTTGTTCCCTGGCGAGGAACGCGCCGATTTTGGTCCAGGGATAGTACTTCTGCGGTACAGCCCTGGACCAAAACCGGCGCGTGACGCAGTCCAGGGGGCAAAAGCCGTCCTTTTGATGGCAACTCTACCCCGCCTGGGGCAGTTCTCTTTTAAATACCAGACGCCACAACGCGGCGTCCCTGGCCGGGCTCAAGGTGTTGCGCAG
>JAVBNC010000140.1:0-24492 GCA_031551765.1 Desulfovibrionaceae bacterium | reverse complement strand
TTCGCTTTGTTATGCCTTTTTCAGTCTATCGAGTATGCACCCGACGGACAGAAGCGTACTACTTTTTATCCACCCTGAATGGGTTCCAAGGGGCGCGCCCCTTGGCGGGTGCAGGGCAGAGCCCTGCTTCGACTTTTCATTGGCTTCGACAACTAAACTCTTCTACCAGTCCAAGGTCGCCTTAAAGGCTTGCGCCAGCGTTTCCGCGCTTTCGGCCAGCACGGGACTGCTTTTGTATGCGGCGCGCAGGACGGGCTCGGCCGTCACGGTGCCCAGGCGCAGGCAGTGCTGGCCGGCAAAGGCCTGTTCAAATGCGGCGGCGTGTTCCGGGGCCACGGTGACCAGCAGACGGGAGGCGGATTCGCTGTACAGCAGCTCCGTCAGGGTCATGGGTTCGGCGGGTGCCTGGTCCAGGCTGACGTCGCAGCCCAGGCGGCCGCCCAGGGCCATTTCCGCCAGGGCCACGGCCAGACCGCCGTCGGACAGGTCGTGGCAGGCGCTGACCAGCTTTTGCTGCATGGTGTTGAACAGGGCGGTGTAGCGCTTGGCGGCCGTGCCCGTGTCCACTTTGGGCACGCGGCAGGCGGGCAGGCCCAGCTGGCTGGAGACTTCGCTCCCGGCCAGTTCGCGCCGGGTTTCGCCCAGCAGGTAGATGATGTGGCCGGGGGCTTTGAAGTCGCTGGAAACAGCCTTGTTGGCGTCCGGCACAATGCCCATGACGGAAAAGAGCACTGTGGGCGGGATGGAGATTTTGACCCCGCCGCCGGTGTAGTCGTTCTTCATGGAGTCCTTGCCGGAGACGCAGGGCACGCCGTAGGCCAGGCAGCAGTCGTACAGGGCCTTGTTGGCGCGGACCAACTGGGCCAGCTTGTAGCGGCCGTCCGGGGTGCGTTCGGACTCCACCGGGTCGCACCAGCAGAAGTTGTCCACCCCGGCCATGCGGGCGGGGTCCGCGCCCACGGCCACGGCGTTGCGCACGGCTTCGTCAATGGCGTTGGCCATCATCCAGTAGGCGTCGAAATCGCTGAACTTGGGGCAGATGCCGTGGGAAAGCACCAGGCCCGTGTCGTCGCCCAACAGCGGCCGCACCACGCCCGCGTCCGCCGGGCCGTCGCGCTTCGCGCCCATCAGCGGCTTGATGACCGAGCCGCCTTTGACCTCGTGGTCGTACTGGCGGATGACGTATTCCTTGCTGCAGATGTTCAGGCGGCCCAGCATGGCGCGCAGAAGCTGCCCCTGCTCCGCGTCCGGGGTTTCCAGGGCGGGGTCCGTGGCCGGGGAGGGCGTGGCGCAGGCGGGCGTTTCCCAGGTGGCGTTGAGCTGCATCTGGGGCACGCCTTCGTGCATGAATTCCATGCTCAGGCAGGCCACGGGCTTGTCGCCGTAAGTGATATGGAAATAGCCGCTGTCCGTGAATTCCCCAAGGTTTACGGCTTCCACGTCCATTTCCTCGGCCAGGGCCAGGAATTCGGCCAGCTTGGACTGGGGCACGGCTATGGTCATGCGTTCCTGGGCCTCGGAAAGCAGAATTTCCCAGGGGCGCAGGCCGTCGTACTTGAGCGGGGCTTTGGAGAGATCCAGGCGGCAGCCGTCCGTGTCCCCGGCCATTTCGCCCACCGAGGAAGACAGGCCGCCCGCGCCGTTGTCCGTGATGGCGCTGTACAGGCCCTTGTCCCGGGCGCGGATGATGCAGTCGTAGAGTTTGCGCTGGGTGATAGGGTCGCCGATCTGCACGGCCGTGGCCGGGGAATCCTCGTGCAGCTCTTCGGAAGAGAAGGTGGCGCCGTGGATGCCGTCCTTGCCGATACGGCCCCCGGCCATGACAATGGCGTCGCCCACGTTGGCTTTCTTCATCCAGCCGGGCTTGCCGCCTATACTGCGGGGAAGGATACCGGCCGTGCCACAGTAGACCAGCGGCTTGCCCAGGAAGCGCTCTTCAAAGACGATGGACCCGTTGACCGTGGGGATGCCGCTCTTGTTGCCGCCGTGTTCCACGCCTTCGCGCACGCCTTCCAGCACCCGGCGGGGGTGGAGCAGGCGGGGCGGGAGTTCCCCTTCATGAAAAGGCGAGGCAAAGCAGAACACGTCCGTGTTGCAGACCAGTTCCGCGCCCATGCCCGCGCCGATCAGGTCGCGGTTCACGCCCACAATGCCCGTCAGCGCGCCGCCGTAGGGGTCCAGGGCGGAAGGGCTGTTGTGAGTTTCCATTTTCACGCACACGTCGTGGGTTTCGTTGAACGCCACCACGCCCGCGTTATCCGTGAACACGGAGCGGCAAAAGTCCTTGTCGCCCAGGCGCTCGCGTATGGCTTTGGTGGAACCCCGGATATAGGTCTTGAACAGGCCGTCGATGGTCTCTTTCTCGCCCGTTTCCCTGTCCTCGTAGGCGATGCGCGCGGCGAAAATTTTGTGCTTGCAGTGCTCGGACCAGGTCTGGGCCAGCACTTCCACTTCCGCGTCCGTGGGCTCGCTGGGCAGGCCCAGGCGCTTGCGCTCGGCGGCCACGGCCGGGTCCGCGTAGTAGGCGCGGATGGCGTGCATTTCCTCTAGGGAAAGGGCCAGGGTGTTTTCCCGGCTGAAGGCCATGAGCTGCGCATCCGTCATGCCGCCCAGGGGAATGGTGGCCACTTCGTCGCTGGAGCGGCCGTGCACTTCCGCCGCCTGGGGCGTGAAGCCGGGTTCTTTGGCCCATTCCGCGCCGCTTTTGATCTGGAAGCGCTGGATCAGCTCGTTGGCCAGCAGGTCGCGGGCTATGCGTTCTACGGCGGCTCTGTCCAGCGGGGAGCCGGGCGCGGCCTTGATGTGGTACTGCTGCGCCGTGTACACGGCCAGAGAGCGGCGGTCCGCCACATCCAGGAAAAAGGCCAGGGTGTCGCGGGCGGTGCGGCCTTCGTTGTCCGTCACGCCGGGCCGGAAGCCCACTTCCAGCACCCAGTCCGCGTCCGTGGACGCGGCCGTGAGGCTGGCTTCCTGCAGCACGGGGTCGTGCAGCACGCCGGAGCCGAGAATGGAGGCGAACACCGCGTCGTTGCCGTCAAGACCGGCAACCGTGAACACCCGGCGTAACGCCACGGAAGCCACGGTCATGCCGAGGGCGTCGGCTATTTTGCGGGCCGTGTTGCGGCCGACGGAATCATCCACCTGGGGGCGAAGGCGCGCTTCTATGCGACGGAGCATGGTCTCTCCTGCGGAGGAGTTGAGGTTAGGGGAAGTTCCGGCGCTTGCGGCCGCCGGATACGGCGGGTAGTGTAGACCAGGACGCGGCGATTGCAAAGAGGGAAGGAGTCCGCCATATAAATAGCTGGACAAGGCGGCCCCGGCCGGGTATAAAAAACGACCACTATATTCGGATATATTGATATGCAGATTGTTACCGATCCCCGGCAAGCTTCCGCCCTGGCCCGCCAGTGGCGGTTTTCCGGGTTGCACACCGTGCTGGTGCCCACCATGGGCTATTTCCACGCCGGGCATGAAAGCCTGATGCGCCGGGCCCGCGAGCTGGGCGACAAGGTCATGGTCAGCCTGTTCGTCAACCCCACCCAATTCGGGCCGGGGGAAGACCTGTCCTCCTATCCGCGCGACGCGGCGCGCGACGCCGCCATTGCGGAAAAGCTGGGCGTGGACCTGTTGTTCACGCCGGAGGCTTCCGCCATGTACGCGCCGGACCACGCCACCTGGGTGGAGGTGCCCGCGCTTTCCGCCAATTTGTGCGGCGCGTCCCGGCCCACGCATTTTCGCGGGGTGGCCACGGTGGTCAGCAAGCTGTTCATGCTGCTGCTGCCGCAAACGGCGGTGTTCGGGCAGAAGGACTGGCAGCAACTGGCGATTTTGCGGCGCATGGTCCGGGACCTGAACATGCCCGTGACCCTGGAAGGCTGCCCCATTGTGCGCGAAGCGGACGGGCTGGCGCTTTCCTCGCGCAACGCGTATCTTACGCCGGAAGAAAGGGCCGCTGCCCCGCATTTCCAGCGGGGCCTCCTGCAGGCCAAGGCCCTGTATGGCGCCGGGGAACGCAACACCGGAACCCTGGCCAAGGCCGTGCGCGCTTACTGGGCCGCCCACGTGGCCCAGGGCAAGGAAGATTACCTGTCTTTCGTGCATCCTGAGAGCATAGGGCTTTCACCGGAAATTCTGGCCGCGGGCGAACCCTGCCTTGTGGCCGCGGCCCTGCGTCTGGGCCGTGCCAGACTTATCGATAATTTACTGTTAGCGAACGCGTGAGCACCGCCGCGCATAACCCCCTGTCGCCCCTCCCGGGTCTGTAGGAGAACCGCATGATTCCCGCAAAAGGTAAGTATTTTTTCACTTCCGAGTCCGTTACCGAAGGCCATCCGGATAAAATCGCCGACCGCATTTCCGACGCGGTGCTGGATTGCCTGATCGAGCAGGACCCGGAATCCCACGTGGCCTGCGAAACCCTGGTCACCACCGGCATGGCCGTGGTGGCGGGCGAAATCACCACCACGGGCTACGCGGACCTGCCCGCCCTGGTGCGGCAGACCATCAAGGACATCGGCTACAACAGCTCGGAAATGGGCTTTGACTGGCGTACCTGCGCGGTGCTGTCCTCCATTGACAAGCAGTCCCCGGACATTGCCCAGGGCGTGAACACGGCCACCCAGGGCGAAGACCAGGGCGCCGGCGACCAGGGCATGATGTTCGGCTTTGCCTGCGACGAAACCGCCACGCTGATGCCCGCGCCCATCTACTGGGCTCACCGCCTGTCCATGCGCCTGGCGGAAGTGCGCAAAGACGGGACCATCCCCTACCTGCGCCCCGACGGCAAGACCCAGGTCTCTTTTGAGTACGTGGACGGCCGGCCCGTGCGCGTCAATAACGTGGTGGTTTCCAGCCAGCACGCGGAAAGCGCCAAGCACGAAGAGATCGTGGACGACATTACCAAGCATGTGATTATCCCCACGCTGCCCGGTTCCCTGTTCGACCCCACCAACTGCGAGATTTTCATCAATACCACCGGCCGTTTCGTTATCGGCGGCCCCATGGGCGACTGCGGGCTCACCGGCCGCAAGATCATCAACGACACTTACGGCGGCATGGGTAACCACGGCGGCGGCGCCTTCTCCGGCAAGGACCCTTCCAAGGTGGACCGCTCCGCCGCGTACATGGCCCGCTACATCGCCAAGAACGTGGTGGCGGCCAAGCTGGCGCCCAAGTGCGAAGTGCAGATCGCGTACTGCATCGGCGTGGCCAAGCCCGTGTCCGTGCTCTGCTCCTCCCTCGGCACCGGCCAGGTGCCCGACGAAGTGCTGACCAAGGCCGTGTTGGAAGTGTTTGACCTGCGGCCCTACCACATCATCAAGCGCCTGGATCTGAAGAAGCCCATCTACGGCAAGGCTTCCTGCTACGGCCACTTCGGCCGCGAGCTGCCCGAGTTCGTCTGGGAGAAGACCGACGCCGTCAAGGATTTGCTCACGGCGGCCAAAGTCTGAGCCTGAACAGACTTCTCTCATGAAAAGGGGGGCGCCGCGGCGACCCCCTTTTTTTGTATAAAAAAACAGCTTGCATATCGCCATGAGTAGTCTCGGGGTGGGACGCGGGAGCCAGGGGGGCCGCGCTGTTGCCGGAAGGTCTCGGGCGGCGGCCGGTTTTGGGGTTTTCACAGGGGATTCCCATGCGTATTCTGATTGTGGAGGACAACCCGTCCAGCCGCGAGGCGCTGGAAGACATGCTGCGCGAGTTCGGTACTTGTGATACGGCGGAAAACGGGCAAAAGGGCATAGAGGCCTTTGACCGGGCTCTGCGTTGCCGTGAGCCTTATGACCTGGTTTGCATGGATATCCTCATGCCCCAGATGGACGGTCAGCAGGCGCTCAAAACCATGCGCGCCATGGAATGCGGGCAAGGGGTACCGCCGGAGCGGGTCACGCCCATCATCATCACCTCCGCCCTGGACGACGAACGGAACATCTCGGAAGCCTATTACGCGGGCGGGGCCACGGCTTTCGTGCCCAAGCCCGTGGAAAAGACGCTCTTGCTGGATTTATTGAAAAACCTGCATGTCCTGCCCGAGAGAGAGTCCTGAGCGGAATGCGGCGCTTCGCACGGCTCCAAAGTGAGCCACATGGCTGGCGCCTCACAAGCCCGCACCCGGCACAAAGAGCATTCCCTGAGCCTGGCCGCCCTGGCCGGGAGGCTGCTCTTGTGGATGAACGCGGCCACGGGCCTTGCGACGCTGTTGCTGCTGAACGTGGCGGCCATTGTGTGCAGCGCCTTCAGCGTGGTGCGCCATGCGGATGTGCTGGCCACCATTTCCGTCACCGTGTCCGCCGTGGCCTTTACCGCCATTTTCACCGGGCAGCCGCTGGTCATGGGGCTGGAAATACCGGACATTCTGCTGATGCTCGCCACTTTTCTGGTCTGCCAGACCTCGCTCACCGGGGAAAACCAACGCGCACAGCGGGGCCGCCCATGTGGTGCTGTTCATGGCATATGTGATGCTGCTGTTCGGGTAGGCGCCGGTAAAATAGTTGTCGAAGCCAATAAAGAGTCGAAGCAGGGCAGCGCTCTGCTCTCGTTCTTGGATGGCTTCGACCCTAAAAAATAGGCCGGCTTTACCCGTTTGTGTCGGGAAAAGCCGGCCGCTTTTATTCGGGTTTTACTGTAGTGCTACCGCACCCAGCCCCGCAGGCGCATGGCGCCTACCACTTTTTCCAGTGCCAACACCCAGGCCGCGGTGCGCAGGGAGGTCTTCTTGTCGGCCGCCACAGCGGAAACGTCGGCGCAGCACTTGGTCATGCTGGCCTCCAGCCGCGACATGACGCCTTCTTCCGGCCAGGAGTAACAGTAGCGGTTCTGCACCTGCTCGTAGTAGGAAACCAGCACCCCGCCGTAGTTGGCCACAATACCGGGCATGACCTTGATGTCCCTGTCCAGCAGAATGGCTTCGCCGCCCGGGGTGATGGGGCCGTTGGCGCCTTCCACCACGTAACGGGCGCGCACGGCCCCGGCGTTATCGTCCGTGATCTGGTTCTGCAGGGCGCAGGGCGCCAGGATGTCGCAGTTCATGGCCAAAAGTTCCGCGTTGTTGATACTCTCGCAGCCCGCGAGGCCCACCACGCTGCCGGTGCCGGCTACCTGATCAAAGGCGGCGGCCACGTCAATGCCCTTGCTGTTGTAAATGCCGCCGCGCACATCGCTGACCGCGATGACTTTGGCGCCCTTGCGGACAAAGGCCTGCGCCGAGAAAGAGCCCAGGTTGCCGAAGCCCTGGATGGCCACGTTTTTGCCTTCCAGTTTTTCGCCGTTCAGTTGCAGCAGTTTTTCGGTCACCGCCACCAGGCCGTAGCCCGTGCTCTTGTCCCGGCCCAGGGAACCGCCCAGCAGCGGGGGCTTGCCGGAAAAAGCCGTGGGCGTGTGCCCGTGGTTGAGAACGCTGTACTCGTCCATAAGCCAGGCCATGACTTGCTGCGGGGTGCCCACGTCCGGGCCGCACACGTCCACGTCCGGCCCGATCACGGGAAAGACGGCGCGCACGTAGCCCCGGCACAGACGTTCCAGTTCCGTGGGGGAGAGGCGGTTGGGGTCTACCCGCACGCCGCCCTTGCCCCCGCCGGAAGGAATGCCGGCCAGGGAGTTTTTGATGGTCATCCAGAACGAAAGGGCGATGACGTCATCCAGGGTTTCATCGGGGTGAAAGCGCGTGCCGCCGCGCGAAGGCCCCAGGGCCGAGTTATGCTGGGAGCGGTAGCCTTCGAAAAAGCGCAGGGTGCCGTTGTCCATACGCACGGGAATGGAAACGGTGTACACATGTTGTGGCGTTTTGAGGTAGCCCATAACCTCGTCGCCCAAATGCATGACCTCTGCCACGGTATCCAGCTCTTGCAGAGCCACATCCAGTGCGGTGATTTTCTCAGTGCTCATAATAACTCCTCATGGTACGGCGTTCCCGCCGGGGTGGCGACAATAACCGGGAATAAAGTACAACAATCATAAAAAATTGCCAAAATTGTGGGAAAAACGTACCAAATTGTATAACGGCGCGAAAAAAAACACAATACTGTGGAATTGTTTGGCCCAGGCAGAAAACGAAAGAAAAGACAATGAGAAGAAGGGGCTACGACAGGACGGGATTGAGAAAAAAAGTTAGGGCATCCTCCTTTGGAAATATTTTGCCGGATATACAATATTCCGGCAACGCCGCAACGGGGGCATTCTGCTTTACGGCACGGATATTTGTTCGACAAAAGGCGGAACGCCTTCGGCATCGATACTGACTTGCACGGCCTTGACGCTGGAAGAGGGGGTGTCCGGGGGCAGGGGGATGGAAGCGCTGATGCGCTTGTAACGGGCTATTCTGGAAAAGCGCAGTTCCTCGTCCGGACCGGCTACGTCCACGGTGGTGCCGGCGGCGGTAATCACGGCCAGGTTGACTCGGCCGGTAAGGGGAAGCTGCGGGTTCTGGTTGACCAGGTCAAAGCCGATGCGGAGCCGGGTGGCGCCGGAAATGCGCACATTGCTGTTACCCAGCTTGATGGGGCTTTCCTGGGCCGGTGCTTCCTGGGCTTCCTGCGCGGCGGAGGAGGAAGCGTTGGCCACGGCGAAAAGGGCAGCCTGTACCGGGGCCGTGGCATTGGCCGCGTCCATGTTCACCGTGGCCGGAGCGCTTTCCCGGGCCTGGAGGAATTTTTCCAGATTGGCCAGCCGTTCCAGTTGGACCCGGCTTTCGGCCATGTCCCGCTGCAGTTCCCGGTGTTCCTGGGAGAGAGCGCTGTGTTTTTTCCAGTAGTAATACGCAGCCCAGCCCCCGGCGGCCGTAACCAGAACCAGCAACGCGACGAAAACGCAGAAAAACTTCAGCCAGAACGCCTGCAGCCGGAAACGCAGCACGCCGCAGTCGTCGCGCATGAAGAGCACGCTGTAGGTGGTTTCCTTTTTCAGCACGGGCTTCATAATTCGGAAGCGCTCCACTCTTCGCTGACAATGCGCCAGGCATTGCCGATACGCTTGAGGCGCAGGGTTTTTACGCCCTTGTCGCGGTAACCGCTCTTGTCGGCGTATTCCTGTACCATGTCGGCCTTGATGTCGCCGTTTTCCAGGCTGATGCGCACGTTGGACAACCGCACCAGGGCGGGCCTGGCGTTTTTCCAGGTGGCGCGCTTGTGGCTTTCAATGGCGGCCCTGCCCTTGCGCGCGCCTTGTGACGCGTTGGAAGCGTAGAACGACATGTACGCGTCCAGGTTGCCTTTTTGCCAGGCGCCGCGCCAGGCTTCAATAAAGGCGGCTCCTTCGGAAGCCAGGCGTTCCATGCGCTGGGCCTTGCTTTCCTGGGCCGGGCTTTCCGCTTTGGCGGGCGCGGGCTTGGCCGGTTCGGGCTTGGGCTGCGGGGCGGGCTGCGGGGTTTTTTCCGGAGCCGCGGCCGGAGCCGGGGCAGGCGTTTTGGCGGGCGCTTTGGCCGGGAGATCCTCTTCGCTGCGGGGGTTGGCGTCCAGCGGCGGGAAAGCCGCTTCCCCACGGCTGGCAGTAAGCGTGCCGGAAAGGTGCGGAGCCCACTCCATGCCCACAATGCGCAGGTCGCCCTTGGGGTCCTTTTGCCAGTACAGGCGGCGCACGCCCTTGGTGCTCAGGTTGGGAGCCTTGTAGTCCTGCTGGAACCAGGTCACCCAGTAGCCGGGGCCGGAAAGGGCGTGGATGTCGCGTATTTTGTTGTCGATCCAGGGCAGGGACTTGAACAGCCGTTCCTTCTGCTGCCGGAATTTGGAAAAATCCTCGCCCTGAGCCAGGCTGTAGGCCTGGGCATCGTAATACTCGAACATGCTCGGGGAGCGGGAACCCCAGGCCCTGGCCCAGCCCTGGGTCTTTCTTTCCAGCATAGTCAGGGTGGCCTTGTCCGGGGCGGAAAGATCCTGCGCCTGGGTGACCCCGGCGGCCAGAGTCACCGGAGTGCCCGGGGCCAGATTTTTGCCCAGCACGCTGATGTCTTCGTTGTTCATGGCCACGCAGCCCTGGGTTTCCCTGGGCACGATGGAAGTGCCCCGGCCGTGGATCCAGATGCCGTAGCCGGTCTTTTTGCGCAGCTTGTCCACGGGATTGGGGTAGTTCAGCGTGTACGCTTCGTTGCCGTATTTTTTGAAATCCAGGCCCGAGGCCAGGCGCTGGACAACAAAATAGACGCCTTCCGGCGTCTTGAGGTCACCCTGCACAATTTTGTCGCCTTCCGCCTGGCCGGTGGTGCAAATGTATTTAGCCGCCAGGCGCAAGGGGCTGTGCCGCTCGAACACGAAAAGGGTCTGGTTGTTTTTGTCCACCGCCACAAGGCGGCCGGGCGTGAGCGGGTGGGGCGCGATTCTGCTTTGCCAGCCGTTTTCCTGGGCCGCCGCGAAAGCCGCCGGAGCGAAAAAAGCCCACGCCAGCGTGAGAGTAAGGCACAAGACACGGGAAACGGACCGGAGCGATACTGCCATGCTGCTTTTTTCCCCGGCTGGGATGCAGGGGCGTTGGGGGTTAGGGCATTTTGTCCTTGAAAATATCTGTTCGGATAAAATGCTCAGGCGGTGCGAAACGCAGTGAAGCAATGCGCGCGAGATTGACGCAGGCGAACTTGATGCGGCACGTCTTGTGCCGCCCCCCTTCGGGCGTCGCTTCGCATTCTGATCCGCGACAGCTCGTCGTTAAGCGGCAATCTTAAAGCGAAATTGCTCTATGAACGGGCAAGCTCCACAAGCTCCGGGCGCGTAAAAATGGCCCGCAGGGGAAAGCCCGCGTTCTGCAACTCTTCACGGCCGCCCTCGCATCTGTCAAGCACAGTGCAGATAACGGGAATGTGCAGGCCGAGGTCCTGAATTCTTGTACACGCCTGTAGCACGGATCCACCTGTGCTGACAACATCTTCAAGCATGGCCACATGGTCGCCTTTTTGCACATTGCCCATGCCTTCCACATAGCGGCCCGTGCCGTGATCTTTTACGGACTTGCGCACGATAAGCCCGGCCAGGGGGCGGCCCTGAATGTGCGAAAGCACGGAAGTGGCGGAAATGAGCGGGTCCGCGCCCATGGTCATGCCGCCCACTGCCTTGACGGGCAGGTCAGCCAGCATGGCGTTGAACAGGGAGCCGATAAGCCAGGCGCCTTCGGGGTTGAGCGAGGTCTGGCGGCAGTCAAAGTAATAGTCGCTCTTTCTTCCTGAAACGAGCGTGAAATCTCCCTCCATATACGAGAGCTTCACCAGAAGTTTTGCCAGACGTTTTTTCAGGTCAAGGATTTCACCGGGAGAGAGCATGGGGCCTCCAAAGTTAGAGCAATTTCTCTTTGAAATTGTTCGGCAGACGCAAAGCGGATGCCCGCGAAGCGTGTCGTTTATATTTTATGATTTCAAATTATTATACATGCATCGCGTCACAGTTTCCGAGAGCGCTTGTGAGTAGTTTCAAAATGTAAATGCGTCATGACGCGCTGCCGAAAACGCGCGCGTAGATCATGTCTTCATGTTTCAAATACCGGGAAGGATCGAAAAGGCCGTCCAGGGACGCGGTGGGCAGGCGTTTCGCCAGGTCCGGGTCCGCGCGCACCACGTCCGCGAAAGGCTGCCTGGTCTCCCAGCTTTTCATGGCGGCCTTCTGCACCAGGACATAGGCTTCCTGCCGGGGCATTTGGGCTTCTTCCACCAGGGCCAGCAGCACGCCTTGCGAGAAGAACAGCCCATAGGATCCCATGAGGTTGCGGGCCATGTTTTCCGGAATGACGCGCAGGTTGTCCAGCAAACCGGCCAAGCGGTGCAGCACGTAGTCTATGAGAATGGTGGAGTCCGGCATGATGACCCGTTCCACGGAGGAATGGCTGATATCCCGCTCGTGCCACAGGGCCATGCTTTCCATGGAGGCCAGCGCGTTGGTGCGGATAAGCCGGGAGAGGCCGGTCATGTTTTCCGCTGAAATGGGGTTCTTTTTATGCGGCATGGCGGAAGAGCCCTTCTGCCCTTTGGAGAAGCCTTCTTCCGCTTCCAGCACTTCCGTGCGCTGCAAGTGGCGCAGTTCTATGCACAGCCGTTCCACCCCGCCGGCGGCCAGGGCCAGGGCGGTGAAATAGTGGGCGTAGCGGTCCCGCTGCACCACCTGGGTGGAGACGGGGTCCGGGGTCAGGCCCAGCAGCTCGCAGGTAATGCGTTCCACTTCCGGGTCCACCAGAGCATACGTGCCCACGGCCCCGGAAATTTTACCCACCCGGATGCCTTCCAGCGCCTGGACAAAACGCTCCCGGTGGCGCGCGAACTCCGCGTAAAAACAGGCCATCTTCAACCCGAAACTGGTGGGTTCCGCGTGCACGCCGTGGGTGCGGCCCATGCACAGCTGGCCCTTGTGTTTCATGGCCAAATTTTTAAGCGAGGCCAGCAGCCGGTCCATGGCCTTAAGGATAAGATCCCCGGCCCGGCCCAGCAGTACGCCGTTGGCCGTGTCCACAATGTCCGAGGACGTGCAGCCCAGATGGATAAAGCGCGCGGCCGGTCCCACTTTTTCCTCCACGGCCGTCAGAAAGGCGATGACGTCGTGGCGGGTGACTTCCTCGATTTCCCGCACGCGGTCCACGTCGAAATCGGCTTTTTGCTCTATGGTCGCCAGAGTGGCGTCGTCAATAACGCCAAGACGGTGCCAGGCCTTGCACACGGCTATTTCCACCTCCAGCCAGACGTGGAGGCGGCTTTCCAGGGTCCACAGCGCGCCCATTTCCGGGCGGGTATAGCGGTCGATCATGGGAAACTCCAAAAACAAAGGTTGCGGCGAGGGAGACCGGAACAATGTCCCGGTTCTTATAAACCCCGGAAGGGAAGGAAGGCAAGGCGGGAGAATGCCGGGTAGTGGCCTCTTTTGGCGTGATGCCGCGTCAGGCTCGTCCCGTGTGAAGCTCATGTATATTTTGATACACTCCGCTCCGCCCGGAATTGATTCGGGGGCCGTCCTGGCCCTCACCCTTCGGGCGGCGGAGCCGCCCAATTCCGCTTTCCTGCGGAATTGTCACCTTTCTTGCCTGACGCCAAAAGAGGCCACTACCGCTGCCGGATATCGCGGGCCGCTGGCTGGAACTGATCCCCCCGGCCGTGCTCGCGGCTCTGCTCGTTCCGGACATCGTGCCGGGCGTAAAAGACGGCCTGCCGTGGGGATATCTCTCTGCGCAACATCTACCTGCTCGCCACACTGCCCACGGTGTTGACCGCCTGGCTCACCCGCAACTTTTTCGGCACCGTGGCCGTGGGCACGGGCTGTGTGGCGCTGTTGCGCGCTTTTCTTGAGTAACTTTCTGAAATAGTTGTCGAAGCCAATGAAGAATGAGAGCAGGGCAGCGCCCTGCTCTCATTCTTCATTGGCTTCGGCAAAATTTTCTAACGCGAAGCGAATCGATCCAGCTTTTGCTTATAAGCGGCGATGCCGTCGGCAATGCCTTCGGCCAGGCGTTCGTGGAAGATGGGGGATTTGAGGCGCGCGGCGTCTTCCTTGTTGCTGAGGTAGCCCAGTTCCAGCAGCACGGC
The DNA here is from genome assembly GCA_031551765.1 of Desulfovibrionaceae bacterium. GTDB lineage: Bacteria > Desulfobacterota > Desulfovibrionia > Desulfovibrionales > Desulfovibrionaceae > JAVBNC01. The sequence continues at coordinate 11,015 of JAVBNC010000140.1, read as the reverse complement.
GGGCATTCTGGCGCCCATGAGCACATAGAAGGGAGCGGAACGCACGCCGTTGTCGCGGCAGGTGAACCCGGCCCGTTGCAGCCTGCCCGCGATTCTGTCGTGCGCGAACTGAGCCATTTCGCGGGATTCCTGGAGCTTGGAGCTGAGCATCAGGTCCGTGAGAATGAACTGCAGGTCGCTGATGCTGCGCACGGACACGGCGTTTTCCCGCGCGGCCACGTGGGCGGCGCTGCTGCTGCGGGCAAGGTCCAGGAAATAGGTCTCCATGCCCTGGATGTTGGGGTCGGTGTTGGCGTTGATGTGCAGGGAAACGAACAGATCGGCCTTTTTGTCGTTGGCCATGGCCGTACGCTGCTCCAGGGCGATGAAGCGGTCCGTGGTTCTGGTGTAGAGCACGGTGAAGCCGCGTTTTTGCAGGTGCTGGCCCAGAAGCTTGGCGATTTGCAGGGTGACGGTGCTTTCCCGGATGCCGTTGCCCATGGCGCCGGGGTCTTTGCCGCCGTGACCGGCGTCCAGCATGATGGTGCGCACGGTCAGGCCCAGCTGTTCCACCAGGGAACCGGGTTTTTCGTCGGCCTTGGGGGACGTGCCGTGCTGCACCGTGCCCGCGGAACGGTCCGGCTTGACGCCGCCGGGGATATCTTCCGCCTGGCTGCACTGGACCACGATGCGGGGCGGGTTTTTCTCCGCGCTGACCTTGTACTGGCGCACGCCGGAAAGATCGAACAGCACGCGGGTGGCGCCGGTGCCGGGCTGGGCGGTGCGGATACGGGTGATGGGGCCACCCTGCAGGGTTAGCCCGGGCTTTACGCTTTTGTCGGGCTTGGTGTCGGCCAGGTCCAGCTGCAGGCGGTCCGGCACGCCCTTGCCCGGGGAAGCCAGGTACTGGCTTTCGAAACGGGTGGCCGCGCTGAGCTCCAGGGTGACGCTGGCGCCTTTGCCCTTGCGCGCCGTGCTGACGGAACGCAGCGCGCGCACGGAAACGGCCTCTTTGGAAGAGGGAGGCGTTTCTTTCACGGCGGGCGGCGGCAGAGAAGGGGCGGCGGGCAGGCTCTGCAAGAGGTCCCGCGCGCTTTTGGCCATGTCACTCTTGGGGTGGCGGGTAAGCACGGCGTTGGCGTTCTTGCGGGCTCCTTCCGTATCGTCAAGGCGGCGGGCCTGGATAAAGGCCGCCCGGAACAGGGCGTCGTCCGCCAGGTTGGACGAGGGGAAACGCTCGTTCATGGCCAGGAAGTGCGTGACCGCCGCCTGCCAGTCGCTACGCAGCCAGGAACGGGAAGCCAGCTCTTCCATGCAGCGCGCGGCCTGGAACAGGGCCTTGGGCGCGTTGGTCCCTTCCGGATCCTTGTCCAGGGCGGCGAGAAAGCGCTTTTCCAGGTTCAGCCAGCCGTCGCGGAGGGTGTTGCGCTTGCTGTCGGCCAGCAGCGCGCGCCATTCGTCCGCGGCGGCTTTGTACAGCGACGTGGCCGCCGCCGGGTCGGCCACGGTTTTCGCGGCGGCGCGGGGCTTGGGCGTCGCGGGCTTGGCTGCTTCTTTTTCCGCTTCAGCTTTCAGTTTGGCAGCGGCGGCCGCGTGTTTGCTTTTGGGGTAGCGGGAAAGCAGCGTATCCGCCACCCTGCGGGCCTCGGCGGGCTTGTCCAGCTTTTCCGCCAGAATGGAAGCCTGTCGAAAAAGCGCGTCATCGGCCAGGCTGTTCTTGGGACCTTTGGCGGCCATGCGGCCATAGGCGGCGGCCGCTTCGCGAAAATCGGCATCGGAAACGGAGCGTTTGGCCAGCTCTTCCCAGGCCCTGGCCTGCTGGAAACGGGCTTTGGAAGAGAGTTCCCCGGAACCGCCCGCCAGCGGGTCAAAACTTTTGATGACCGCTTGCCAGTTTTCCCGGAACGCCGCGCGCTTGCTGTTTTTCTCCAGAGCGGTGAAATCGGCTAGGGCCTTGTCGTAGCGCGCGGAAGCGGATGAGGGGGCAGCCGAAGCGGCTAGACCGCTTGCCGGGAGAAAAACCAGGAGCAGCAAAAGACACAGTAGAAAGGTGCCTGTTGTTCGTCGGGGGGAGATGGAGTGCATGGAAGCCGTGACATTCTCCTCAAGCGAGAAGCTGTTATTCGCGCGCGCCCCGGTGGTAAACCGGGGCGCTTTGGTATTGTTGCGGTATCGGTGCCTTTGGTCTTTTTTTCCTTATACCCCCGGAGGGGGCCGGAGCGCAGCGCAGGCCGGCGCGATAGCGCCTTGGAGCGCAGGGGCCGGGCGCGATCCGGCTTTGCCGGTCGCGCATCTACCCGGCCCCGAAGCGGTTAAAAGAATTGTCCCATAGAAAACTCGAAGCGCCCGCCGTGCTTGTCGCCCTTGCGGTCTTCGTCCAGGGGAATGCCGTAGGCGAAGCGCAGGTCGCCCATGGGCGAACGCCAGCGCAGTTCCGCGCCGAAGGATTTCTTGATTTCGTCGCTGAAGTTGTAGCTCTGCTGGTCGTCCAGGTTGAAGCCGATATCGAAGAAGGGCACCAGGTTCAGGCCCACTTCCGGGCTGAAGGTCCAGATGTATTCAAAGTTGGCAAAGCCCATGCGCGTGCCGCCCAGGCGGTCGCCGGTTTTGGGGTCGCGCGGCACGATATCTTTGCTGTTGTAGCCGCGCACGGTGTCGATGCCGCCCATCCAGAAGCGTTCGAAAATGGGGATCTCTTCGGAACCGTTTTTAAACACGCCGCCTACCCGGCCCCGGAAGTGCAGGGTGTGGTGTTCGCGCAGGGAATAGTAGAACTGGTGTTCAAAGGTGGATTTGATGAAATCGTCGTCGCCGCCCATAATGCCGCCGCCGTATTCCACGGCCAGACGGTTGATGGTGCCGGTGGTGGGCCGCTCGTGGTCTGTGGTGTCGCGGATAAGGCGGGCCAGGGCCACGCTGGACCAACGCTGCTCGTCCCGGTATGGCTCCAGCAGTTCGGAAGCGTCCTCGTCAAAGTGATACAGCTTGTAGTTATCCAGGCGGTAGCCCCAGCCGAAGGAGGTGTATTCGCCCACGGGGTAGGCGAAACGCAGCAGGCCGCCGGTGGTGTGCTTGCGGTAGTCGTAGTAGTCGTCGCGCCAGTCGTAGAGGTCAAAGCCAATGGTCAGGTTGGTGTCGTTATAGCGCGGGTTGGTGAAAGAATAGGTGTACGCGGTTCTGCGGCCGGAAAAGAGCGCCTGAATGGAGGTGGTGTAGCCCTTGCCCCAGAGGTTCTTTTCCTGGATGGTGCCGGATATGCCGAAGGCCGAGTACGTGGAATAGCCCACCCCGGCGATAATGGCGCCGGTGCTCTTTTCCTTGACCTTGACCTTGAGATCCACTTCTTCTTCATTCTGCGTCGGCACCAGTTCGGCTTCCGCCACCTCAAAGTAGCCGAGCTTGTTCAGGCGCTGGGTGCTGCGGCGCAGCTTGGAACCCATGAACATGTCGCCGTCCGTCAGCCGCAGTTCGCGCAGGATGACGTTGTCCCGGGTGCGGGTGTTGCCTTCGATAATGGCCCGGCGGATGTAGACTTTCTGCTTTTTTTCGATGGTGTAGGTCAGGTCGGCGACATGGTCTCCGCCTTCACGCTTTTCCGGCCTGGGGGTGACTTCCGCGAAGGCGTAGCCGAATTCCGCGTAGTAGTCCGCCAGTTTCTTGGAGTCGTCCTGCATGGTGGCGAGGCTGAAATAGCCCTTTTGCTCGGCCACGTTGTCCATTTTGACCACTTCGCGCAGCCGCTCGTCCGTATCGATGAGCTCCCCGGCGAAGGTGACTTTGCCCACGGTGTAGCGGGGGCCTTCCACCACGGTAAAGGTCACGGTAATGCCGTCGTCCGCGTAGTCCACCTTGGGCGCGCCCACGGTGACGTCCATGAAGCCGTTGTTGAGGTAGTAGGCGGTAATGGCGGAAGAATCCCGCTCCAGCAGCTCTTCTTTCAGCACGCCCGTGCCGGTGAGCCAGGAAAGGAAACCGCGCTCGGTCAGCACCAGCTCGTCCTTGACCTTGCTCTCCTTAAGCTGTTCGCAGCCGTTGATGACCACTTTTTTGATGTACAGCTTGTTGCCTTCCGAAACGGTAATCACCAGGGCGGCGGAGGTGCCGCCTTGGCGCATGTCCACGCGGTGGCCCACCTGGGCCAGGTAGTAGCCGTCCTTGCGGAACACTTCGGTGACTTTTTGCAAGTCTTCGGCCAGCAGTTTTTCGTTAAGCACGGAGCCGGTCTTGGTGCTCATGGCGGCCAGCACGTCGTCCGAGGACACGTCTTTGGCGCCTTCCACCACAATGGATTCGATACGCGGCTTTTCTTTGACTGTGTACACGAGATAAAGGCCGTCGGAACGCGGCTCCACGGTCACGGACACGTCGCTGAAGTAGCCCAGGTCCCAGATACGCTTCACTTCCTGGTCAATGGCCTCGATATCCAGGGGGTCGCCTTTGCGGGTGTTGATGCGCATGAGCACCACGTCGGAATCCAGCACCTTGGTGCCGCGCACTTCCACGCCGGCCACCAGGTCGCGGCGCTTGATTTCGTTGGCCACGCGGGTGGTCAGCTCGTCCACGGCGGGCAGAAGTTCCACGGAAGTCTGCCGTTCCACGAACAGGGGCTTGACCGCGGCATCGTCGCCGCCCGCTCCCACAAAGCGGGCGTCAATGCTGAAGGCTTCTCCCAGCTGGCTGTAGCTGCCGTACAGGGCGGCCGCCGCTTTCAGCCGGATAGCGAGGTTGCGCGCCACCTGCAGATTGAAGGAGGTAATGCGCTCTTTGGCCAGCAGGGCGTTAACCTCGCGTTCCGGCACCACGGCGATGCCCTTGGCCAGCAGGCGCTGCATGACCAAGGAGGGCAGCTCTTCGTTCAGGCGGTCCATGCTGGCGGGGGCGTTGATTTGAAAGGGCAGCACCAGCACCCGGTCTTCCGGGGTTTTCTGGGCTTCGTCAGCGGCGCCGGATGGGGCGGCGGAAGAAGCGCTGCCCGCCCTGGATGAGCCGTTTTTTCTGGCCTGAGCGGCTTCCGCGTCCTGTGCGGCGAAAAGGAATGCGAGCCCCAGCAACAGAAGTCCAAGTACCTTAGCCTTTCTGGTCATATAAATCTCCGGCTCTAAGTTCCAGGATGCGCCCCATAAGCTGCGCTATTTCCGGGTTGTGCGTCACTACCACCAGGGTCATGCCCAGGGTGCGGTTCAAATTGAGCAAAAGCTGCGCGACATGCGCGCCGGTTTTTTCGTCCAGGTTGCCCGTGGGCTCGTCGGCCAGCAGCAGCTTGGGCCGGAGCAGCACGGCCCTGGCAATGGCCGCGCGCTGCCTTTCCCCGCCGGAAAGTGTGGTCACCGCCTGGTGGCCCCTGTCGGCCAGGCCCACAGCGGCCAAGGCTTCCTGGGCGAGAGAAAGGGCCTCTTTTCTGGCCATGCCGCCGATAAGCGCCTGCATGGCCACGTTTTCCAGGGTATTGAACTCCGGCAGCAGGTGGTGGAACTGGAAAACGAAGCCCACCTCGCGGTTTCTCAGGGCGGCCTTTTTTTCCGGGCTCATGGAGGAAAGGGAAAAGCCCTGAAAAAGTATCTCGCCCCGGCTAGGAGTATCAAGAGTGCCGAGCAGATGCAAGAAGGTGGATTTACCCGCGCCGGAAGCGCCCATCACGGCGATGGATTCCCCGGCCTCAATGGTCAGGGAGACGTCGCGCAGGACGGTCAGGCGTTCGGCCGGGCCTTCGTACTCTTTCGAGACGCCCACAAGTTCGCAAAGGGGAAAGGCGTTCATTCGTAGCGCAAAGCCTCCACCGGGTTCAGTCCGGAAGCCTGCCGGGCCGGATACAGGGTGGCGAGAAAGCAAAGCAGCATGGCGCCCACGCCGATAAAGATCAAATCGCTATACTCCAGCAACACAGGGAGGTAATCCAGGGAATACACGCCCTTGGGCAGCTCGATAAATTTATAACGCTTGAGCAGAAAACAGACGGTCAGGCCCAGGGCGTAGCCTATGCCGGTGCCCACGGCGCCGATAATGCAGCCCTGGCACATGAACACGCGGCGGATATTGCCCGCCGTGGCGCCCATGGACATGAGAATGGCGATATCCTTGGTTTTTTCCATAACCAGCATGACCAGGGTGGTGATGATGGAAAAAGAGCCCACCAGCACCACCAGGGTGAGCATGATGGCCATGCCTATCTTTTCCAGTTGCAGCGCGGCGAAAAGGTTGGCGTTCATCTCTTTCCAGTTGCGCATGTAGACACCGGAACCAAGCACCCTGCCCACGGCGGAAGCTATGGCGTCGGCCTTGTACACGTCGTTGACCATGATCTGCAGGCCGCTGACGGTGTCGCCTTCCGGCATGCCCAAAAGGTTGCGCGCCGCCGGCAGGGAAATGAGCCCCAGGGAGGAATCGTACTCAAACATGCCGGTGGCGAAAATGGCCACCACCCGGAAAGGCCGGATACGCGGGTTGAACCCGGCCGTGCCCTTTTCTCCCGTGGGGGTCAGCAGATTCACCCTGGTGCCCACGAACGCGCCGATGCGCTTGGCCAGCTCCATGCCGATGACAATGCCGGGCAGGCCTTCCGTGGACGCCAGGTCCGCGAAGGAGCCGCGCGTGATGCGTTCTGAAAGGCCCAGCACCTTGGCGGCTGTGGCCGGGTCCACCCCGCGCAGGATAAGCCCCTTGACCCCGCCGGGGCCGGAAATCATGACTTCGGAATAGATGAAGGGCATGACCTCTGTCACGCCGGGCACGGCTTTGGCCTTGGCTATCAGGGAAGCGGGCGCTTCCATGACGTTGTTCACGCCCAGGGCCATGGCGTGGGCGTTGACGCCCATGATCTTGTCCCGCAGGTCCGTGGTGAAGCCGTTCATTACGCCCATGACCACGATGAGCGCGGCCACCCCCAGGCCCACGCCCGCTATGGAAATGACGGAAATGACGGAAATGAAGGCCTGCTTGCGCCGGGCAAGCAGGTAGCGCAGGGCGATGAACAGTTCAAAACGCATGGAATCCTTGTGGCGCGGCAAAAAGGACGGAATTTACGCTTCCGGCTTGAGCAGCGGAAAGAGGATCACCTCGCGGATGGAAGGAGAATCCGTGAGCAGCATCACCAGCCTGTCTATGCCCAGGCCCTCCCCGGCCGCCGGGGGCATGCCGTATTCCAGGGCCCGCAAGTAGTCTTCGTCCATGTAGTGGGCCTCGTCGTCGCCGGCCTCTTTTTCCGCCACCTGGTCCAGAAAGCGCTGGCGCTGGTCCACGGGGTCGTTGAGCTCGGAAAAGGCGTTGCCCAGTTCCCGGCCGGTGACGAACAGCTCAAAGCGGTCCGTCACCGAAGGGTCGGCATCGTTGCGCCGCGAAAGGGGCGAAATGTCCGTGGGGTAGTGGTAAATAAAGTGCGGCTGGATAAGCCGGGGCTCCACGTCCAGGTCGAACAGCTTGGCCTGCAGTTTGGCCAGCTTTTCTCCCTTGATCACCTTTTCTCCCCGGTCCTTGATGTAGCGCTGCAGCTTTTCGTAGTCCTCGTACAACTCGGGGCCGTGGCCGCCTATCTCGCGCAGGGACTGGAAAAAGGAGAGCCGCTTCCAGGGCGGGGTGAGGTCCACGTCCTGCCCCTGGTAGACAATGCGCGTGCCGCCGCAGACCTTGGTGGCCACGTGGGCGAACATGCGCTCGGTCAGGTCCATCAGGTCTTCAAAGGTGGCGTAGGCCCAGTAGAACTCACACATGGTGAATTCCGGGTTGTGCCGGGTGGAGATGCCTTCGTTGCGGAAGTTGCGGTTGACTTCAAATACCTTCTCAAACCCGCCCACCAGCAGCCTTTTCAAATACAGTTCCGGCGCGATGCGCAAAAAGAGCTGCATGTCCAGGGCGTTATGGTGCGTGGTAAAGGGCTTGGCCGTGGCTCCGCCGGGAATGGGCTGGAGCATGGGCGTTTCCACTTCCAGAAAGCCTTCGCCTTCCATGAAGCGCCTGAGTTCGCTGAGGACCTGGATGCGCTTGAGGAAAATTTCCCGGGTGCGCTCGGTAACGATAAGGTCCACGTAGCGCTGGCGGTAGCGGGTCTCCATGTCCTTGAGGCCGTGGTACTTTTCCGGCAGGGAGCGGAAGGACTTGGTGAGCAGCGTGACGGAAGAGCAGTTGAGCGTCAGTTCCCCGGTTTTGGTGCGGAACAGCGTGCCGGTAACGCCCGCGATATCGCCCACGTCCAGCTTTTTGAAGGCCTTGTAGGCTTCCTCGCCCAGGTCTTCCCGCGCGGCGTAGCACTGCATGCGGCCGGTGGCGTCCATGAGGTGGAAAAAGGTGACCTTGCCGAAAGAGCGGTAGGAAACCACGCGTCCGGCCAGGGTAAATTTTTTATCACGCGCGGCCAGGGCTTCTTCGTCATGGGCGGCGTATTCGGCCGCGATGCCCGCTATATGGTGTTCCTTGACGAACCCGTTGGCAAAAAGCGGCACGCCTTCGTCCAGAAGATCGCAGGCCTTGGACACGCGGTTTTTCATTACTTCGTTCAGCTCGTCGCGCGCGGCGAAGCTTTCCAGCATGGGCATGAATTCGCAGGCCCTGGCGGACTTGGTGGGGAGCTTGATGGCGGGCTTCCCCTTGGGAGCGGGGGGCGTGCCCCCGGTGGGTGCGGAACTCAAGGCGGTTCTCCATTAAAGCATGTTCACTTTGAGATTGTCGCTTAACGGCTGGCAAAGCCAGCTACGCCAATCTCGTGGCAAGGTTTTGAAGACAAATCCTTGCGGAGCGGATGAACATTTTCAATGGTAATCCGCTCTAAAGCCGGGCGAAGCGCAAACCGGCATGCAAAAGACGCCGGACCAGCCCGGCGCGGGAAAGAAGTCAGCCCCTAGGCCTATGCCATATGCGCTGTTTCGTCAAGAACGGAGGGCATTTCAAGGGTAAACGCGCGCGTTTGGAGTGATACGGAAGTGGCGGGGAATACCGACCCGCAGCCGGATCACAAAGCCTGACAAAGTTTTTTGGAAGGGGATAGGGGGGTACGGGGGAAAGGGGAAACCTTTTTTCCAAAAAAGGTTTCCCCTTTCCCCCGATTTTTTCCCCTACAACGCAGGCAGCGCGGCGGGCTGGCCCAGGCCGGGCAGGGCCGTGTGCAATGCGTGGGCGGCTTTAAGAATGCCCTCTTCGTCAAAGGCGCGGCCCAGGAACTGCATGCCCACGGGCAGGCGGCTTTTGGCGCCCAGGCCCACGGGAATGCTCAGTCCCGGCAGCCCGGCCAGGTTCAGAGACAGGGTGAGGGCGTCGCGGCGGTAAGTGGCCACAGGGTCGTCGGCCAGGTCGCCCAGGGGCCAGGCCGTCATGGGCGAGGCGGGCGCGCAGAGCAGGTCGCAGACGGACAAGGCCTTCTGGTAGTCTTCCAGGATCAGACGGCGCACCTGAGCGGCCTTTTTGTAGTACGCGTCATAGTACCCGGCGGAAAGCACGAAGGTGCCCAGCAGAATGCGGCGCTGCACCTCTTCCCCCAGTCCGGCGGAACGCGAGCCCACGTACATTTCCGTCAGTTCCCTGGCTTCCTTGTCCCGCAGGCCGTAGCGCACGCCGTCAAAGCGGGCCATGTTGGTGCTGGCTTCCGCCGGGCTGAGGATATAGTAGGCCGCGACGCCGTAGCGGGTATGGGGCAGGGAAACGTCCATCAGTTCCGCGCCCAGGCTTTTGGCCTTTTCCAGGGCGGCGCGGCAGGCTTCGTCCACCTCCGCTCCGTTGCCGGTCCAGAATTCCTTTGGCAGGCCTATGCGCAGCCCTTTCATGTCCTTGACCTGGGCAAGGGCGGCCAGGTAGTCCGGCACGGGCAGTTCCGCGGACGTGGCCTCGCGCGGGTCGTACCCGGCGATAACCTTCAGCAGCAGGGCCACATCCGCCACGCTACGGGCCAGCGGGCCCACCTGGTCCATGGACGAGGCATAGGCCGCCACGCCGTAGCGGGGCACCCGGCCGTAAGTGGGTTTCAACCCCACGCAGCCGCACAGGGCCGCGGGCTGGCGGATGGAGCCGCCGGAATCCGACCCCAAGGAGCCGAAGCACTGGGAAGCGGCCACGGAAGCGGCGGAACCGCCGCTGGAGCCGCCGGGAATGCGGGCCGTATCCCAAGGGTTGGCCGTGGGATGGAAGGCGGAGTGGTAGGTGCCCGAACCCATGGCGAATTCGTCCATGTTGTTCTTGGCCAGGAACACCGCCCCGGCGTCACGCAGGCGTTCCACCACGGTGGCGTCGAAAAAGGGCGCGAAGTTTTCCAGCATGCGCGAACCGCAGGTGTTGCGCGCGCCTTTGATGCTGATGCAGTCCTTGATGGTCAACGGCACGCCCCAGAGCGGTTTGGAGGGGTCCGGCCCGGTCGCGTCCAGTTCCCTGGCCCGCGCCAGGGCGGATTCTTCCAGCAGGGGGGCGATAGTGGCCTGGACCAGCGGTTCCGTGGCCCGGATGCGCTCAAAGCAGGCGGTCACGGCTTCCGTGGCTTTCACGGAGCCGGAAGCGAGACGGTCGCGCAGTTCAAGCAGGGAAAGAGAGCACAAAGAAGACATAACGAGTCCTTCAGTGAAAAGTATCAGGCGCTCAGGCGCATAACTCTAGACAATGCGCGGCACGACGAAAAAGCGGCCGTCCTGGTCCGGGGCGTTGGCGAACAGTTCCTCGCGGGTACAATCCTTGCGCGCCACATCCTCGCGCAGAGGGGCCGCCGGGGCGGCCAGCGGCCAGTACAGGGGTTCCACCCCGTTGGTGTCCACTTCGGTCAAGGTATCCATCAAGGCCACAATGTCCTTGAACTGCGAAGCAAAACGCATCAGTTTCACTTCCGCTTCCTGCGGGGAAAGCCCCCGCCCCAAATCCAGACGGGCCAGCTCCGCCACGGCCTGAACCCGTTGCAAACTCTCGGTCATATGATGTTCTCCGTTATTCGGCGCGGACGGCGGCGCGACGCGGGGGGGGGGGGGGGGGGGGGGGGGCGTGCGACTGTTGTAGGAGGAAGGGAAAGCACAACCCCCGCACCCCCCCCAAAACCAAACAAACGAAAGAGGGAGAAGGGGTGAGGGTGGGGTGTG
>JAVBNC010000048.1:0-41715 GCA_031551765.1 Desulfovibrionaceae bacterium | reverse complement strand
GGGGTTCTTATTTCTCGCGGGTTTGACTACTCATGGTTTGGAATCGGTATTCCCCCCGGCGGCGGGGGGAACGGGTAAACTTTTCTTGTACTAAGGTTTGCCCCTTCCCCCCGGACCCCCTATCCCCTTCCAAAGAACTTTGACAGGATAGTGGGGACGTTTCTCTTTGATGTGGCGGCACCGTACAACAGCAGGCGCCGTCTTTTTCAGTCTGTCAAACCAGAGCCCGCAAGCAGATGCGCACCACCTTTTCTAATCACCCTGAATGGGTTCCAAGGGGCGTGCCCCTTGGCGGGTGCAGGGCAGAGCCCTGCTGCGATTTTTCATTGGCTTCGACCGTAATTTTGTATTGTATCAGCGCGCGCTACGAAAGCAAAGCGGCCTCACGCAGCCCCTGTTCCAGGGCCTGGAGCGCGCCGGGGATGTCCCAGGCTTTTTTGTCCCGCTCGGCCACCAGGTTGGAGACGGCCCGCAGTTCCGCGAAAGGGACGCTGAAACGGCGGCAGGCCAGCGCCAGGGCGAAGCCTTCCATATTTTCCGTCAGCGGGTTGTGGCGGCGGCGCCAAAGCTCCGCCCGGGCCGCGTCGCCGCTGACCCCGGCCACGGTCAGGCTGCAACCCCTGACCGTCCCGGCGGGAACGCGCAACCCCAGGTCCGCGAGAGCCGCTTCCGGTTCCAGGGCCAGGCGGTCCCAGACCGGTTCCCCGTGCCCGCCGGACAGGGGAAACCCCAAAGCCTTGGCGTCCACGCCCTCTCCGGTGGCCACACCGTATTCCGGCCAGCATTCCGCGTCCGCCAGGGCCAGGGAACGCAGGGGCGCGGCCTGGAGGTCGAAACTGCCCGCCAGCCCCACATTGAGCACGGCCAGGCGCAGGGTAGACCGCGCAACGGCCAGCCCCCCCAGCAGGATACCGATGCTGAAAGACGCGGCCAGCGGCCCCACGCCCGTTCGCAGCACCAGGCATTCCCCGTATTGCCAGGTGCCGTTGGCGCAGGCGCCTTCCGAGGGCATGGGCGCGCTGACGCCCAGGCCGGAGCACACGGCTTCCAGCTCCATGGCCGTGGCGGCGGCCCAAACCGGGCGCGGGGTGGGACTTTCAGGCATAGCTATCTCGGGAAAAAAATGCTCTACAAACGCCAATAGGTGTAGCCCAAGCGCCGGGCTTCCGTCTTGTCCCACAAGCTCTTCACGTCCAGCAGCACGGCGTTTTCCGGTTTGGCGAAGCGGGTTTTCAGCCCCGCCAGGGACAGTTCCTTATAACTCTTGTGGGGCACGGCCAGGATCAGGGCATCCAGGTCGGTCAAGTCTTCCAGGGGGCGCAGCTCCACGCCGTATTCCCTGCGGGCTTCGGCCGGGTCCGCCAGCGCGTCGTGCACCAGCACCTCCGCGCCGAATTCCTGTAATTCAGTAATGATATCCGCGACTTTTGAGTTGCGCAGGTCCGGCACATCCTCTTTGAAGGTCAGGCCCAGCAAGCCCACGCGGCTGCCTTTGATGCACACGCTGCGCTGGATCATCATCTTGACGGCGGTCCGGGCCACAAAAGCGCCCATGGCGTCGTTGATGCGCCTTCCGGCCAGGATGACATGGGGCTGGTAGCCCAGCTCTTCCGCCTTGAAGGTCAGGTAGTAGGGGTCCACGCCAATACAGTGGCCGCCCACCAGGCCGGGCCGGAAAGGCAGGAAGTTCCATTTGGTGCCGGCGGCTTCCAGCACTTCCATGGTGTCTATGTCCATACGGTGGAAAATGACGGCCAGCTCGTTCATCAGCGCGATGTTCAGGTCGCGCTGGGTGTTCTCGATAACCTTGGCCGCCTCCGCCACCTTGATGGACGAAGCCTTGTGGATGCCCGCCGTGACCACGCTGCCGTAGACGGCGGACAGCAAATCCAGCGTGGCCGCGTCGCTGCCCGCCACGATCTTGACGATGCTGCTCAGGGTGTGGACCTTGTCCCCGGGGTTGATGCGTTCCGGCGAGTAGCCCACCGCGAAATCCGTACCGAACTTCAACCCTGACTCCCGCTCCAGAATGGGCACGCAGACCTCTTCCGTCACGCCGGGGTACACTGTGGATTCAAACACCACCACCGCGCCGGGCCGCAAATTTTGTCCCACAGTGACGCAGGCCTTGCGCACCGGCGTCAAATCCGGGTTCCTGTGCCCGTCCACAGGCGTGGGCACGGCCACAATGACCACACCCGCTTCTTTCAGCAAAGCCGGATCCGTGGTGAACCGCGCCGTGCACCCGGCCAGGTCGTTTCCCGCCACCTCGCAGGTGTGGTCGCAGCCGGAAGCCAGCTCGCGCACCCGCGTTTCCGAAAGGTCAAACCCGATCACCCGGAAATGGCAGCTCAAAGCAACCGCCAGCGGCGTGCCCACATACCCCAGGCCCACCACGGCCACAGCCAGAGCCCGGTCAGAGAGTTGCGCGAGAAGTGTTTTGGTCATAGGAAGAATGCCCCCGGACCCCCATCCCTTTCCCCTAAAAACTTTGACAGGGGGTAATGGGAGCGTTTCTCGTTGATGGCAGCGCACCGTACAGTTACCAGTAAGCGCTTTTTTCCTTTCAAGTCAGCGCGTGCCAACGGCAACGCGCACCAGTTTTTATCCACCCTGAATGGGTTCCAAGGGGCGCGCCCCTTGACGGGAGAGTCCAGAGAGGGCGGAGCCCTCTTTGGCCGCCGGAGGCATGCTATTCATTGGCTTCGGCAAAACTCTTCCGGCCCTCATGCAAGAACACGATGCCGCCGCTCAGCTTCGTCCAGCCCACGTCCGTGAACCCGGCCTCATTAAACTCCGCAGCCAGCTCTTCGGCTGACGGGAAATCCTCCACGGTGCGGGACAAATACTCGTAGGCCGCTTTATCGCCGGAAATCAGCCCGCCCGCAAGGGGGAGCAGGCGGCGCAGGTAGAAGTTATACAGCCCGCCCCACACGGGACGGCGCGCGGAACCGAACTCCAGCACGTGCAGCACGCCGCCCGGCGCGAGCACGCGGCGCATCTCCTTCAGGGCTTCCACGCGGGGGGGCATGTTGCGCAGGCCAAAGGCCACGGTGACGGCGTCCACGCAGGCGTCGGCGAGCGGCAGACGGAAGGCGTCGGCGGCCACGGGCTTGACGGCCTGTTGCGCGGCGCGGCCCGCTTTGGCCAGCTTGGGCAGACCCGCGAGCAGCATGGGCGGGCAGAAATCCAGGGCCAGGACTCGCGCGCCGGGATGACGTTTCGCCAGGGCCAGGGAGACGTCCAGGGTTCCGGCGGCCAGGTCCAGAAGACGGCCGGTGTTGCGCGGGCGCACGGAACGCACCAGACGGCGGCGCCAGAGAATGTCCAGCCCGCCGCTGAGCACGCGGTTCAACAGGTCGTAGCCCGGCGCGATGCGGCCGAACATGCCTGCGACGGGATTGAGGCCTTGATCGGGAAGGGAAGCGGCCATGCGGATCAACGGCCGTCCTTGCGGCGGGGGCGTTCGGCGGCGGCTTCGGGCTTCACGCCCGCTTCTTCGAGCGTCTCGCAGACCACCTTGAACACGGCGGGGAACACCTCGCCGAAGCTGGCGGGAGAAACCCGGCCGCTCTCAATGAACTTGACCAGGATTTCCTTGCTGACCTGCAGCGCTTCCTTGTGCATTTTATCCATGAGCACCATCTATAACTACGGACGCTTAGTCCAATTGCGGCAAACCCGTCCTTGGGGAATGGCTCCGGCCACCATGGCGGAAACCGGACGGGAAAAGAAAGAACCTGCTCGGCCCGCCCCTTTTTTTCCGCTTCTAGCACGGAGCAGCGCCCGCGTCGAGCCGTGAAAAAGGAAGCTGGACTTCCTGGCGCGCAACCCCTATATCCCCCCCGACAACTACATTTTACCACAGCCTGCCCCGTCCCGCCTTGATACCGTTCTTTGGAAAAGGGATGGAGGGAGAAAGCACTCTCCCCCCGGCGGCTTCCAAGGATCATTATGACCATGCGTTTTGACGAACTCCCCCTCAGTAAAGACATACTTAAAGCCGTGTCGGACATGGGCTTTGAGGAAACCACGCCCATCCAGGCCGTAGCCATTCCCCGGCTGCTGGAAGGCGGCGACATTATCGGCCAGGCCCAGACCGGCACGGGCAAGACGGCCGCTTTCGGCATTCCCCTGCTGGAAAAAGTGGACGGCCACAGCAAGAAAACCCAGGGCCTGGTGCTCTGCCCCACCCGGGAACTGGCCATCCAGGTGGCGGAAGAGCTCACCTCCCTCGCGGCCCGCAAAAAGGGCGTTTTCGTGCTGCCGGTGTACGGCGGCCAGCCCATGGACCGCCAGCTGCGCGGCCTCGCGCGCGGGGCCCAGGTGGTGGTGGGCACGCCCGGCCGGGTGCTGGACCATTTGCAGCGCGGCAGCCTTTCGCTGGCCAACGTGCGCCTGGCCGTGCTGGACGAAGCCGACGAAATGCTGGACATGGGCTTCCGCGACGACATGGAAGCCATACTCTCGCACACCCCGGCGGACGCGCAGCGCGCGCTGTTTTCCGCCACCATGCCGCACGCGGTCATGGAGCTTTCCGGGCAGTACCTCAAGGATCCGGAGGTCATCCGGGTCGCGCGCAAGCACATGACCGTGCCGGGCATCGAGCAGATCTGGTACGAAGTGCGCCCCTACCAGAAACTGGACGCGCTGTGCCGGGTGCTGGACACGCAAAACCCCAATAAAGCCATTGTGTTCTGCTCCACCCGCCAGGGCGTGGACGAGCTGACCACGCACCTGCTGGGCCGGGGCTTTCAGGCGGACGCGCTGCACGGCAACCTTTCCCAGACCCAGCGGGACCGGGTCATGAAACGCTTCCGCGGCGGCGGGCTGGACCTGCTGGTGGCCACGGACGTGGCGGCCAGGGGCCTGGACGTGGACGACGTGGACGCGGTCATCAACTACTCCATGCCCAACGACGTGGAAAACTACGTGCACCGCATCGGCCGCACGGGCCGCGCGGGGCGGACGGGCAAGGCCTTCACCTTTGTCACGCCCCGGGAAGGGCACGTGCTGCGCGAAATCATCCGCCATACCAAGGCCACCATTACCCAGGCCAAACTACCCAGCGTGCGCGACGTGGCGGCCATGAAAACCACGCAGCTGCTGAACGAAGTGCGCTCCGTGCTGGAAGAAAACCAATTGGCCAGCTACGTCGCGCTGGTGGAAGGCTTTCTGGATGAGGGCATCACCAGCCAGGACATGGCGGCGGCGCTTTTGAAGCTGCTCATGCAGCGCGAGTTCGGGGAAGCGGAGCAGGAACAGGAAGAAACGCGCGACGCCCGTACCGGCAAGAACATGCTGCGCCTCTTTTTCAACGTGGGCCACAAGATGAAAGTGGGTCCCAAGGACATCGTGGGCGCGGTGGCCGGGGAAACCGGCCTGCCCGGCCGCATTGTGGGCGCCATAGACATACGCGACCGCTTCTCCTTTGTGGACGTGGCCGAAGAGCACGCCAAGGCCGTCATGGAAACCCTGAACGGCAAGACCATTCGGGGCGTGCCCCTGGCCGTGACCAAAGCCACGCCGCCTCCGGGCCGGAAAGGCTGAGCGGGAACCGGGGTCAGCCTCCATGCCGCGAGAAAAATACAATTACGCCCAGCAGGTCTGCATCCGTTCCGCGGGAAAGGCCATGCAACGCACGGCCATGCTCCACCCCGGCGCCAGGGTGGGCGTGGCTGTTTCCGGCGGCATGGACAGCTGGGTGCTGCTGGAAGTCTTGCGCATCCGCCAGGGCATCGTGCCTTTCCCTTTCAGCCTCATGGCCCTGCACGTGAACCCGGGCTTTGACCCGGAAAATCACGCGCCCATGCTGGACTGGCTGCGCAAAACCGGCGTGCCCGGCCACCTGGAAGTGACGGACCACGGCCCACGCGCCCATTCGCCGGAAAACCGCAAGGCTTCCGCCTGCTTTTTCTGCGCCATGCAGCGCCGCAGGCGGCTGTTCGAGCTGTGCCGCCAGTACAAGCTCACCCACCTGGCCTTCGGGCACAACGCGGACGACCTGGTCTCCACCTTTTTCCTCAACCTGGCCCAGAACGCCACGGTCAACGGCATGAGCATGCGCGAGCCGTTTTTCAAGGGGCAGCTCATGGTTATCCGGCCGCTGCTGCTCACGGAAAAAAGTATGATCGCCAAGGCGGCCAAAGCCTGGGGCATGCCCATCTGGGGCAACCCCTGCCCTTCGGCGGGCGTCACCCGCCGGGCCGGGGTCATGGAGGACCTGGACCGTTTCTGCGCCGGGCACAAGGGCATGAAACGAAAAATTTTCAATGGGTTATGCCGCTGGCAGCTCGGCTTGACAGAGCAGGACCTGCGACATAGTATGCACACTCCCGAGTAGCTATACTGCTCCGCTTCCCCCAGCCGGCTCCGGTTTTCCGCCGCCGGCTGTTTTTTCCCCAGGCCCTGTTTTCCCGCGCGGCGCCGTAAAACGCCGCCGCGTGCGCAACGCTTTCGCTGGATCGCCATGCTGTTCAGAAAGTACCACATCGTCATTTTCAAAGACCGGGAAGGCGTGTGCAGCAATTTGCGGCTGCGCGGCTGGCTCGGCGCGGTGGTGGTGCTGTTGCTTGTCGGGCTTTCCGCGGGCAATTTCTATCTCTGGGGCTTTTACCACCGCGCCCAGCAGTTGGACCACCAGCTTGGCGAAGCCCAGAAAACCATGCAGGAGCAGACTTCGCTCATTGTGGGCATGGCCAGCAGGCTGCAGGGCCTGCAGGAATCTTTGACCCGGGTGCGCCAGTTCGACGCCAAGCTGCGGGTGATGATGAACGTGGACCGCGACCCCGTGGAAACCAACGGCAACGCGGAAGGCCGGGACAACGCCGCTGCCGCCCCGCCCTATCTGCCCCTGCACCGCCAGGACCTTTTGTCCCGGCGTATGCACAGCCTGTCGGAACAACTGCGCGAAGACCTGTTCCTGGAAGAGATCAGCCAGCAGGACCTGTTGCTGGTGCTGCGGGACAACAAGGACTTTCTGGCCGCCACCCCTTCCATCTGGCCCACGGAAGGGCACATCTCCTCGGGTTTCGGGTACCGGAACTCGTCCTTTACCGGCCAGACCCAGCTCCACGCGGGCCTGGACATTTCCAACCGGCCCGGCACCCCCGTCATTGCCCCGGCCAAGGGCGTGGTCACCTTTACCGGCACGGACGGGGCCTACGGCGTCTGCATTCTCGTCAACCACGGCAACGGCGTCAGCACGCGATACGCCCACCTGCTCAAGTCCGTGGTCAAGGAAGGCCAGGCCGTGAACCGGGGCGACCTTATCGGGCACCTGGGCAACAGCGGCCGCAGCACCGGCCCGCACCTGCACTACGAAGTGCGCGTGGGCGGCGTGACCGTGAACCCCATGCGCTACATCCTCAATTAGGGTCTGCCTAAATGCTTGAAACGCTCACCCAATGGGACACCCGGCTCTTTCTGCGCGTCAACAACGACTGGACCGCGCCCTGGCTGGACACGCTCATGCCCGTGCTCTCCTGCGTGCCCCTGCTCTGGATCCTGGCGGGATTGGCGCTTTCCTACTGGACCCTGCGCGCCCTGTGGCGGCGCGATCCCGCCGGGCTGCGCCGCATGTTTTACGCCACGCTTTTTCTGGCGCTTTGCCTCGGCGCCACCAACACGCTGACGGATTTGACCAAAAAGTGGGGCGGCCGGGTGCGCCCCTACAACAGCGTGGCCTCGGCCCGCTACTATGAGCGCGATCAGTGGAAACAGCGCCCGCCTGGACTCCCCACCAAAAGCAAAAACGCCTCGTCCTTTTTTTCCGGGCACGCGGCCAACACCATGGCCCTGGCCGTGGGCCTGAGCGCCCTGTGCCCGCCCGCCGCCCCCGTGGCCTATCTGCTGCCCGCAAGTGTGGGCTATTCGCGCCTCTATCTCGGCAAGCACTACCCGGCCGACGTGGTCGTGGGCTGGCTGGCCGGCTGGCTGGTGGCCGGGCTGATCCGCCGTATCGCGCGGCGCACGGGCTTGTTATAGTAATAGTTGTCGAAGCCAATGAAGAATGAGAGCAGGACTCCGCCCTGCTCTGTATCTTCACTGGCTTCGACAACTATTCAGAAACAACCACCCGGAAACCTGGCCCGCAAGGTCTCCAGCGCTTCTTCCGCGAACTGCCCCGCGCGTTCCTCGCGCGGCTCTCCCCCCTGCATGACCTCGCAGGGCGCGTCCAGGGGCACGACCGCGCGCAGCGCGTCCAGCACGCCTTCCCATTCCGGGCCGAACAGCGTTTCTGACTCCGCAATTCGGCCCAAGCCCCAGGCGGCCACGCCTCTGGCGGGCTTATCCTCGTCCCGCAGCCCTTCCGCCAGCAACGTCACGGCCAAAAGCCGCAGCGGGGCGTGCATGGCCGCGAAACGGCCTATGGCCCAGTAAACCCCGCGCCGCAGGGGGCCGTGCTCTATGTAGTTGTCCGCCTTTTTGCCCGTGGGCCGGGCGTAGGAAAGCAGAATACGGCCGTATTCCGTTGCCAGGCGCTGGTTTTGGGCCAGAATTTCGCCCATGCTTTCCGCAATGCCCCAACCCATGTTTCCGGAATCCTCGTTGAGCTGCCAGATGAGGCGGCGCATGATAATGCGGGCCTTTTCCGGGTCCTCGTCCGCCAGACGGCCGACCACCAGGCCCAGGCCGGCCACGGCCCGCCACTTGGCCGTGCCCCCGTCCAGCAGAAAGGAAAGCAGGGGCGATACGGCTTCCATGGGCGGCAGGGCGTCCAGGGCCGCGAACAGCGCGGCCGGGTCCTCTTGCGCCAGCAGGGCGCGGAGTTCGTCTTTTCGTTGTCTGAAACGGGCCATGGCGTTCCTCGCGGTCTTTACTGATACATAGGGAGCACGGCCCGCGAACGCAAGCGACAGCGGAAAATCCTGGACAAGTACCGCCGCCCGTGCTGAGGTATGCGTCAAACAGGAGTTCCCCCATGTCCTTGCGCCAGCGACTCGGCTTCACCCAGGAGCCGTTGTACCTTATGGACGGCACGGCCTTTGTGTTCCGGGGCTTTTACGCCTACCAGAATATGGCCCGGTCCGACGGTTTTCCCACCAACGCGCTGTTCATCGTCACCCGCATCCTGCTCAAGCTCCTGCGTGAGGAAAAGCCCCTGCACTTTGCCTTTGTCATGGACGGCAGGGGGCCCACCTTCCGCCACGCCCTGTTCGCGTCATACAAGGCCCAGCGTGCCGCTACCCCGGAACCCCTGGTGAAGCAGCTGGACCCGGTCAAGCGCTCCCTGGCCGCCCTGGGCCTGCCGCTCATTGTTTCCGAAGGGTGCGAGGCGGACGACTGCATCGCCTCCCTGGCCGCCCGCTTCCGGCAGGAGCGGCCCGTGGTCATCGTGGGCGCGGACAAGGACCTCAAGCAGTGCCTGCACCCCAACGTGGTCTTGTGGGACCCCGGCGCGAAAGACGAAAAAGTCACCACCCTGGCCTCGTTCACGGAAGAAACGGGCATGCGGCCCGCCACCTGGCCGGACTTTCAGGCCGTCATGGGCGACAGCAGCGACAATATCCCCGGCGTGCCCGGCATAGGCGCGAAAACAGCGGCCGAGCTGTTCCGGGACTTCAGTTCCCTGGAGGATATCCAGGCCCGCTTCGCGGCTGTGCCTCCGAAAATCCGCAAAAAGCTGGACGGACAGATGGACAACGCCCTGCTCTACCGCCAGCTCACCACCCTGCGCACGGACAGCTGCCAGCCCTTGGGCCTGGACGACCTCAGCGTGCGGCCGGTGAACCTCGCGGCCGCGCTGGGCGTGCTCAACGAGTTCGAACTGCGCACCCTTGGCCGGGAGCTGGAATCCATGAGCAGGGCCGGGGCCTTGCGCACGGCGGTCCAAGCCGCCCCGGCGGCGGCGCATGCGGGGAGTCTGGGCAAAGAGTCGGGCGGACGTAGCGGAATACCCCCCGCTCCCGCACAAAAACCGCAAGAGCAGCGTTCCCTGCTGGAGGAAGCGGCCGCTCCCGGTACGGACCTGCCGGATACCGGTCCCTCCACCGCCACCGGACAGGGCAGTCTGCTGGATATTACCGGTCCCGCGCCGGTCGCGGACCTGCCGCTGCGCGGCCTGGACGAGCTGCCGCCCCTCACCGGCCCTCTGGCCCTCATCCAGACCCCGGAAAACGGCCTGATCCTGGCTTTCGGCAAAGAGGAATGGCTGTACGACGGCCCTGCCCCGGCCCTGGCCACGCGCCTGGCGGCCGCCGATGCGCCGGGCTTCCTTCTGGTCACCCCGGACCTCAAGGCTCTGTACGGAAGCGACGCGGCCTGGAAAGCCCTGCCCGTGGCCCGCTGCTTTGACCTGGCGCTGGCCGCCTATCTGCTGAACCCGGAGGACCGCGACTACTCCTGGCCGCGTCTGGGCGCCCGCTGGGCCGAGCAGGTGGCGGACCACGCGGACCCGTCCGCCAACCCCGGCCTGCTGGCGTTGCAATTGCACGCGCTGTTCGCCTCCCGTCTGGCGGCCGCCCACGCGGACAGCCTGCTGCGCGACCTGGAAATGCCGCTCATCCCGCTGCTGAAAGACATGGAGGAAGCGGGCATACGCATAGACCGCAAGGCTTTTGACGCCTTCCGCGCCGAGGTGCACGACGAGCTGGAAAACCTGAGCGCCCGCATCCACGAACTGGCGGGCGGGCCGTTCAACATCCGCTCCTCGCAGCAGCTGGCGGACGTGCTTTTCGGGACCTTAAGCCTGCCCAAGGCCCGCAAGACCAAGGGCGGGGCCGCGTCCACGTCCCAGGAAGTGCTGGAAAAGCTCTCCGGCAAGCACCCCATCGTGGACGCTATTCTGGAGTACCGCAAGCTGGAAAAGCTGCGTTCCACCTACCTGGAACCCCTGCCCCTGCTGGCGGACGCGGACGACCGCATCCATACCACTTTCAACCTGCTGGCCACGGCCACGGGCCGCCTTTCCTCCAGCAACCCCAATTTGCAGAACATTCCCGTGCGCGGGCCGCTGGGCCAGCGCATGCGTTCCTGCTTTGTGGCCCGGCCGGGTTCGCTGCTGGTTTCCGCCGACTACTCGCAGATCGAATTGCGGGTTCTGGCCCATCTTTCCCAGGACCCGGTGCTGCTGGACGCCTTCCGCAAGGGCGAGGACATCCACGCCCGCACCGCCGCCCTGCTTTACGACACTCCCCAGGAAAACGTGACTCCGGAAGAGCGGCGGAACGCCAAAACCATCAACTTCGGTCTGGTGTACGGCATGGGGCCGCAGAAACTGGCCCAGGAACTGGGCATTTCCCTGGCCGAGGCCAAGGCGTTCATCGCCCGCTATTTCGAGCAATTGGGCGCGCTGCGCGCCTTTTACGAAGCCGTGGAGCAGGAAGCCCGCAACCAGGGCTACGTGACCACCCTGACCGGCAGGCGGCGCTATATCCCGGAAATCAGTTCCGCCAACGAGCAGCTCCGTTCCCAGGCCCGGCGCCAGGCCATCAACGCCCGGGTGCAAGGGAGCGCGGCGGATATCATTAAAATCGCCATGCTGGCCGTGGCCCGCGACGAAACCCTGAACGGGCTGCAGGCCCGCCTGCTGCTGCAAATCCACGACGAACTGGTACTGGAAGTGCCGAGCCGCGCGGCCGAAGAAGCGGGCCCCCGCCTGGCCGGGCTGATGGCCGGCGTGGCCCCCGGCGGCAAGGCCCTGTCCGTGCCCCTGGCCGTGGACTGGGGCAAGGGCGAAAGTTGGGGCAAGGCGCATTAGGAGTTAATTGGCTTCGACAACTGAAAGTACATGGATGGAACGTCTTTTTTTGATACAACTCCGCCGCACAGCGTACGTTACATCGTTCTTGTTCCGCATAGCGCATAAATAAAAACCGCCGCCCCGAGCCGGGACGGCGGTTTTTATTCTATCGCAAGTACCGTTTAGCGGGGGTTCAGAACGATGAACTCGTCGCGGCGGTTCTTGGACCAGGCGGCTTCGTTGTGGCCTTGCACAGCGGGCTGCAGCTTGCCGTAGCTGACCATTTCCAGCTGACCGGCGCCAACGCCGCTCATGGTCAGGAACTCGTAAGCGGCGCGGGCGCGGCGCTCGCCGAGAGCCAGGTTGTATTCCTCGGTGCCGCGTTCGTCGCAGTGGCCCTGAATGCTCACCCGGATCTTGGTGTAGCGCTTCAGCAGTTCGGCCTTGCGGGCCAGCACTTGCTTGGATTCGGCTTTGAGGTCGAACTTGTCGTACTCAAAGTACACGCGGGCGTTGGTGATTTCATCGGCGGCGCGGGCTTCTTCCGCGGTCAGGCGCTGGCCGGCGTAGCGGTCATCGTCGGACGGCACTTGATCGGTGGTCTGGCGTTTGCCCGGGCAGCCCATGGTGAGCAGCAGGGTGCAAGCCAGGGCGGCCAACAGGCCAAGGCGCAGGAACTTGTTCATAAAACCTTCTCCTTCAACAACTTTCCATAGAATAAAGGGTGAAAACAGACCTTCCTTATCCCACAGGATCATGTGCGCCATGAGCCCGGTATAAGACGCGCGTATCGTATCTCTTGCAACAGTTTTGTCAAGATGCAGGGATTCGCAATACAGTTTTTTCGTAAATTTGCCAGCTTTTTTTTGCGGCCTACGCCCGGAGGCGATCAGGGCTGTTGTCGAATACTTTCCAAACCACCCAGGAATGAAAGCGGACGCTGCCCTGAATGGGGTCCAGGGACCAACTCTACCCTATACCCCCGGAGGGGGCCGGAGCGGTCCCCCGCGCAGGCCAGGCCCGCCAGAGCCCATGGAGCGCAGGAGCCGGGCGGGATCCGGCTTTGCCGGTCACGCATCTTCCCGGCCCCGGAGCGGGGGAAAGCCGCAGGGCAGCGCCCTGCTTCGACTTTTAGATGGCTTCGACAGCTCACTTTTTAAACAGCTCTACCGGGGAAAAAGTCCCCAGTCCGCGAAGCTGGCGTCCCCGGCGCCCGTGGGAATGCGCTTGGGCTCGCCGCCGTTGCGGGTGGTCAGATATAGTTGGCGCTGCCCGCTTCTGGTGGACGTAAAGGCTATGAAATAGTTGTCCGGCGCGAAAGCGGGCTGCTCGTCGCTGCCCGGGCCGAAGCTGATCTGGGTTTCCGTCTTCTTGACCAGGTCGTGCACGAATATCCGGTGGCCGCCGCTCATCTGGCGCGAAAAGGTGATCAGCGTGCCGTCCGGGCTGATGGAAGGCTCGGTGTTGTACTTGCCTTCGTAGGTGATGCGGGTCACCGCGCCGGTGCTCAAGTCTTTGAGAAAGACGTGCGGGTTGCCCATGCGGCTGGACACAAAGGCCATTTTGGTGCCCGTGGCGTCCACGGAAGGGGAGACGTCTATGCTGGAACTGGCGTCCAGGGCGCGCAGGCGGCGGAACTGGTGGTCCAGCAGAAAAATGCTGGGGTTTCTGCCGTCGGAAAGGCTGACCGCCACCTGGTTGTTGGGCATGAAGCAGGGCCCGATGACCGTGTTGCCGGGAAACTTGATGCGCTGCACGGAAAGGGTGGTGCTGTCCCACACGCCAAGGGCGTGGGTGCGCCGGTCCACGTGGCTGAAGACCACGAAACGGCCGTCCGGCGACCAGGAGGGGGAAAGCGCGTTGCCGGGCAGGTTGGTCAGGCGGCGCAGGTTGCGGCCTGTGGGCCGCACGGCCCAGATGTCTTTTTTATTGGGGCCGTCGCTTTTGACGAAGGCCAGCGTGGAGCGGAAAAATTCCCCCCGTCCGGTAATGGCTTTCATCAGGTCGGAACAGAACTTGTCCGCCACGTCGCCGGCGTTGTTTTCCGCGACCCCGCTGTAAGCGTTGCCGAAAAGGAACTTGCCCGTGGTCACGTCAAAAACGCGCAACTCCACGCGGCCCTTGCCGCCTTCCGCCGTCCAGGCGGCGGTGATGAGCATGTGCGCCCCGGCCAGTTGAAAACGCTTGAAGTCGATATCCCCGGAAGCGGCGGGCAGGCGGGTGCCGCCGGGCACGGAGGAAGGGCTGACCAGGGTGACGAAGGGCAGAAAACCCAGGTCGTCCTGGATGAACTGCTGCATGGCGGCGGAAGGCCCGCCGGAACCCAGCGGGTCCGCAAAGGCGATACGCACGCGCAGTTGCGGCCCGACAACCATGTACGGCGTGTCCGCGGTCCAGGCGGCGGAGGCGGTGAGCAGCAAAAGCCCGAAAGCCAGGGCCAGGGTTTTGATGAAACTGCTGGATCTATGCATGGCGGTTGTTCCTCGCGTTCAAAGCAAAAATTCCGGGTGCGCAATCGTGGGAACGCGGCTACGGGTCACGACCCGGCCGCAAGGGATTCATAGGCAAAGCCGAGCGTTATGTCCATAAGCTGCGGCGTGGGCGGGGCTTCCACCTTGCCCGTGTCCTGGATGGCTTTCAAGACCGAGCCGTCAAAGGCCGCGTCCCCGGAGCTTTTTTCAATGGTCGCGCCCTGGATGGTGCCGTCCTTGGCTATGCGGATACGGGCTATGGCCATGGGATTTTTTCTGTCCGCCCGCCCCGCGTATTCCCAGAAAGGCCGGATTCTGGAAACCAGGCTCTGCTGGTAGGTGCCCAGTATGCCCACGCCGTCGCCGCCGCTGCCGCCGGGGCCCGTGCCGGTATCCCCGTCTCCCGCCCCGGCCTTTTTGAACGCGCCGAGGGCGTCAGCAACGCTGCCCGCGCTGGGCGCCCTGCCGGAAGGCTTGGCGGCGGGCTGGCCTTTGCCGATATCGCCCAGGGCCTTTTTAATGGCGTCTTCCGGCTTTTCAGCGGGCTTTTTGGGCGCGGCCGCCACCGGCTTGGTGGCGTTGGCGGGCTTGGGCGCATCTTCTTTTTTAACGGCTATGGGCTTTTCCGGGGCCTTGGGGGCTTCCGGTTTCACTTCCGGCTTTTCCGGGGCCTTGAGCGGCTTTTCCGGCGCTTTGGGGGGATCGGGCTTCGTTTCCGGAACCTGCGGGGTTTCCGGCTTGGCCTGCGGCGCGGCGGGCTTTTCCGCGGGCTTGGGCGCGGTGGCGCGCGCGCCGGGCGCGCCGATGGTGTACTGGGTCACTTCAATGACAGTGGCGTTCAGGTTGACCAGGGGCCTGGACCCGGCAGGCCAGAAGAGCGCCGCCGCGAATATGCCGGCGTGCAGGCAAAGGGAGAGCAGGAAGCTCAGGAAGCGGGACTGGTCCACTAGAGAATTTTACCTTTGAAATTGCGCATTTCGTATAAGTGCAAAAAGGCAAAAGGCATATCTTTTATCGCATGCGCACAAGCCGAAGCGGCTTGTGCCAGAGGCACGCCGCGCTGTCCGCTTGCGGGCGCCCGCTCCGCTGCGCTGCGCGACCGCCAGAGTATGGCGGCTTCAAGAAAATCCGCCATACTCTAGCGCCTCTTGGTGCTGCCCGTATTTGGAGCCGGCTCGGTGATCTGCTCGGTCACCATGCCCAGTTTGTCTATGCCGGCGGCGCGCAGCCGCGCCATAACCTCCGCCACCACGCCGTAGGCCACTTCCTTGTCAGCCTGCAAAAACACCTGACGGCGCTGTTCCGCCGCCACGGTGGCCAGCTGGGCCTGAAGCGCGTTCAGGTCGTTCACGCGGTAGGTATCCAGAAAAATGCTCCCGTCCTTTTTGACGGTAAGAATGACGTGGTCCTTGTCCGTGGGCAGGGACTTGGCCGTGCTGGTCTGGGGCAGGTCCACGTCCAGGCCTTCCGTCATCAACGGGGCCGTGACCATGAAAATGATGAGCAGAACCAGCATCACGTCCACAAAGGGCGTGACGTTGATTTCCGCCACAAAGCCTTTTCTTCCGGCTGAAACGCCCATGGCTTCTCCCTATTCCCCTGCTTTGGGACGGGCGCCGTTCTTGCCGGCGTTGAGTTCGCGCTGCACCCGGTTCAGGAACACCCCGGCGAAGTTCACCAGTTCGGCCTCTATTTCCGCCAGGGAACCCAGGAACATGTTGTAGCCCACCGTGGCCGGGATAGCCACGAACAGGCCGATGGCCGTGGCGATGAGCGCTTCGGAAATGCCGGGGGCCACAACGGCCAGGGAGGCGGTCTTCATCTGCCCGATGTTGTGGAAAGAGTGCATGATGCCCCACACCGTGCCGAACAGCCCGATAAACGGGGCCGTGTTGGCCGTGGTGGCCAGAAAGGAAAGCGAGGTGCCCAGCTTGGATATGGCTTCGCTGACCCCCTGGCGGAGCGAACGGCGCACGTTGTCCGCCACCACGTCGGACGTGTTGCCCGCTTCCTTCAGGCGGTTGAATTCCGCCACGCCCTGCTGGGCCACGTGGTACAGAGGCGAGGTGAAGTCGCCGCCCAGGGACTGCACGGCTTCGCGCAGGTCGCGGGCGTCGGTGAAGCGGCCTATGCCGGCAAGGGCCTTGCGTCTGGCCGCGCTGAGCGCGAAAAACTTATAAATCATCAGGCTCCAGCTGCTCACGGACATCACCACGAGAAGGGCGAGCACAAGCTGAGCCACAAGCGTGGCGTCAGCGATGATCTGGATAAAACTGAAGTTACTCATGCGTAGGGGTCTCCATCTGGGGATGCATAATCGCCGCTCCCATGCGGGAGCACTTGCCGGATAGCGCGAAAACGCACTCTTTGCCAGTAAAAAATATGTTTTTTTCAAAAAAATCTAGAGTTGATACAAGAACCGTTCCGCGCGCCGCCATCCGGTGAAAACCGTGTTCCATTCCTGTGTGGACAAGCCCTTGCCTGTCTTGTTATGGAGGTGTGCCCGCCGGGTGCGCCGGGGGTTAAAGGGGAGCGTCCGATGGCCGGAATAGCGCGAATTCTTTTGGGAGCATGCCTGCTCATTCTATATGCGGCCGCGCCGCTTTGCGCCGCCCCCGCCCCTGTCCCCGCTCAGACCTACACCATGGACCAGGCCGTGGAACGGGCCCTGCGCGAAAACTTCGCCATCATCTCGGCGGAATCCGGCGCCGCCGCGGCGGAATCCTACCGCAAGTCCGCCCGGGGCTCTTTCGGCCCGGCGCTGGGCACCACCTACGGCTACTCCAAGCTCCAGCACAAGCCCAAAGACGTGCTGGGCCGGGAAAAAGACGACGACCTCTACACCTGGACCGTGTGGCTGCGCCAGAACGTGTTCACCGGTTTCGCCACGCTCAGCACCTACCAGAAAGCCGCCCTGCAGAAAGAAAACGCCGACGCCAACCTGGAGCGCGCCCGCCTGGAACTGATCAGCATTGTGCAGGAAAACTTCCTGCTGCTGCTCCAGGCCCGGGAAAACGTGCGCAGCGCGCAGGATTCTCTGGCCAGGCTGCGTTCCCAGCTTAAAGTCACCCAGGCCTTTTACGACGTGGGCATGAAACCCCGCCTGGACGTTTTGCAAACCGAAGTGGACGTGGCCACGGCGGAAAACCAGCTCCTGCAGTCCGCCAACAACTACGAAACCCAGGTGGCCCGGCTGAACACCCTGCTCAACATCCCCGCGGAAGCGCCGGTGGAGTACGTGGGCAGCCTGATGTTCATCCCCTTCATGCAAATGTTCGAGCAGTGCCTTTCCACCGCCTACGTGCGGCGGCCGGACCTGCGCATGGCCATGAAAGCCGTGAACATAGCGGGCAAGGACGTGACCATAGCCCAAAGCGCCTTTTACCCCCAGGTGACGGCGCAGGGCGCCTGGAGCACCCAGGGCGACCGGCCGGACGCTTCCGGCAGCACCATCAGCCCCAACGGCTTCAGTTCCTGGAGCCTGGGCATTGTGGGCGAATGGACGGGCTTTGAGTGGGGCAAAACCTATTTCAACGTGCAGCAGTACAAACAGATCGAAACCAAGATGAAGGCCGAGGAAAGCCTGCTGCGCCAGGAAATCGCCTTTGACATCAAGTCCCGGCTGCTCAAGATCAACGAAGCGGCCAAGCGCATCAAGGTGGCCCAGATCGGCCTGGAACAGGCCCAGGAGGCCTACCGCCTGGCCGGGGCCCGCTACCAGGCCCAGGTGGGCACCTTCCTGGACGTGCTGGACGCCCAGTCCAAGCTGACCATGGCGGAAGCCGCGCTCACCGGCGCCCAGTCCGACTACATGATTGCCCTGTCCAAGCTCTACGTCGCCATGGGTGAGGAGCACGCGGGGCTGTTGCCTCCCCGTTAAAATTTAGCTGTCGAAGCCATCCAAGAATACAAGCAGGGCAGCGCCCTGCTTGTATTCTTAATTGGCTTCGACAACTCCCGGAAAAATACTTGCCCAAAATATGCCGGAGCGGTATTCTTGGATATGGCTGGTTATCCCTTCGCCACGGGCGCGTTCGCCCGGACCGGCGAAACCATTCTGTAAAGGAGGCATCTCTCATGGCCAAGCAATTTGAAGTCTACAAATGCGCGCAGTGCGGCAACCTGCTGGAAGTGCTCTTTGCCGGAGCGGCTGACCCCGCCTGTTGCGGCGAGCCCATGAAGCTGATGGTCGAAGGCACCTCGGACGGGGCCAAGGAAAAGCACGTGCCGGTCATTGAAAAGACCGCCAGCGGCTTTAAAGTGAAAGTCGGCGCCGTGGCCCACCCCATGGAAGAAAAGCACTGGATCCAGTGGATCGAGCTTCTGGCCGACGGCATCGCCTACCACAAGTTCCTGAAGCCCGGCGAAGCGCCGGAAGCGGAATTCTGCGTCAAGGCCTCCAAGGTCGTGGCCCGCGAATACTGTAATTTGCACGGCCACTGGAAAGCGGAAGAATAAGCGATACCCCGATCTGTACACCACGGCGGCCGCGCCGGCGGGCGCCCCTACCCCCGATTACGGGAGGATCCAATGCAAAAGTACGTGTGTAATGTCTGCGGCTATGAATATGATCCCGCCGAGGGCGATCCCGACAACGGCGTGAAAGCCGGCACCAAGTGGGACGACGTGCCTTCCGACTGGCTGTGCCCGGTGTGCGGCGCGCCCAAGAGCGATTTCGACCCCGCGTAAGTCTTTCGCCTTTCATTCCGCAAGCGCCCGGTCCAAAGCCGGGCGTTTGTTTTTCCGCGCGTCCGCGTTTGCCTTGCCGTGATTCTTTGGCTATATTCACGGCTCGCCGTTGTCCGCCGCCCTTATGCGGCCATACCGGAAAACCAGCCAATAAAGGACAGCTCTCTCATGAAACCCTTTGCCATAAAAGACGATATCTTCTGGGTCGGCGCTGTGGACCACACCAGCCGCGACTTTCACGGATACTCCCGCTCCCCGCAGGGCACCACCTACAACTGCTACCTGGCGCGGGACGAAAAAAACACCCTGTTCGACACGGTCAAGGCGGAATTCACGGAGACCATGCTCTGCCGCATCGCCCAGGTCATGGACCCCTGCAAGATAGACTATATCGTGGTCAACCACGTGGAACTGGACCATAGCGGCGCGCTGCCCCAAATGGTGGCCGCCTGCAAGCCGGAAAAAATCTTCTGCTCCCCTCTGGGCCTGAAAGCCATGGAAGGGCATTTCGACACCAGCGGCTGGCCCCTGGAAGTGGTCAAAACCGGGGACACGCTGTCCCTGGGCAAACGCAGCGTGCAGTTTCTGGAAGCGCGCATGCTCCACTGGCCGGACAGCATGTTTTCCTACATCCCGGAGGAAAAGCTGCTGATCTGCAACGACGCTTTCGGCCAGAACATAGCCTGCTCCGAGCGTTACGCGGACGAAGTGGACCGCCCCATGCTGGAGCACGCCCTTAAGGAATACTACCACAACATCGTGCAGCCCTATGCCCCGCAGGTGCGGAAAGTCATTGCCCAGGCCAGGGAAGCCAAGCTGGACATCGACATGATCGCCCCGGACCACGGGCTTATCTTCCGCAACAAAGAAGACGCGCACTACGTGATGGAGCGCTACCTGGAATACGCGCGCCAGCCCTGGAAAAAGCGCGCGGTCATCGTGTACGACACCATGTGGCACAGCACGGAAAAAATGGCCGCCGCCATCGGCGAGGGCCTTTTGAGCGTGGGCGTGCCCTTCCGGCTCATGCACCTGAAAGCCAACCACCACAGCGCGGTCATGACCGAACTGGCGGACTGCGGCCTGGTGGTGGTGGGTTCCCCCACTCACAACAACGGGGTGCTGCCGGGCGTGGCCAACATTCTCACCTACATGAAGGGCCTGCGGCCGCAGAACAAGATGGGCGCGGCCTTCGGCTCTTTCGGCTGGTCCGGGGAGGGCGCGCAGCTCATCCACGAATGGCTGGAAAAAATGGGCATGGAGCTGCCCGTGGAACCGCTCAAATGCAAGTTTGTGCCCAAGCACGACACGTTCGAAAAATGCTTCGCCATGGGCCAGGAACTGGGCAAGGCGCTGCAAAAGCGCTGCGACGAAGCGGACAAACGCTAAGCCGGACCGGTATGCAGAACGCGCGCGGGATAAAGGGAAACGCTCTTTATCCCGCGCTTTTGTTTTTTCACCCCGCAACGCAAGGAGAGTCGCATGAACGCACGAGGCAAGAAGTGGCTGGCCGTCTTTGTTCTGCTCTGCTGTCTGCTGCCCGCGCAGGCCCTGGCCAAGGAGGTGGTGATACAAAACCACACCACCAAAAAAATCACCGTGGCCATCAGCTATTACCACACCCCCAGCAAAACCTGGGTCTGCCAGGGCTGGTGGAGCGTGGACGGGATGAAAAACTCGAAAATCAACCTGACCACGGACAACAACCTTATCTACTTTGTAGGCACTTCCGGCAGCTCCCGCTGGGGCGGCAAAAAGGGCGTGGACGGCGCGACCAGTCTGCCTGTGGTCAGCGGCAAATTCCTGTACAAAGTCAAAACCGAAAAGCCCCGGGGCGACAACCCGCGCAACGAAGTCTTTAAAGTGCGCAAAGCGGGCAGCGACGGCAAGTTCTCCATTGTTTTCAAAGATTAAGCATATAATTGGCTTCGACAACTAAACGGGCGGCTCCCCCCGCCGGAAAAGACATGGACGCGGCCTCTTTCCGGTGATATCGTCAGATATTCCCATACTTTTTCCGGCGGGCTGTTACAGCACGGGCGGCACCTTGACGCCGCCCGTGAACCGCTTGCCGCAACAGGAGGCATTCATGCGCGGAAAAATCATGCTGGCTTGTGTGGCGGCGCTGTTCACCCTGTCTTTCTCGCTTCCGTCATTCGCGGCGGAGCCTTCCCACGACCAACTGGTCGCCCTGGCCAAGAAGGAAGGCTCGCTGACCATTTATTCCAACAGTTCCCGGCACAGCAAGGCCGGGGAATCTTTTGAGAAAAAGTACGGGATCAAGGTTTCCTCCACCCAGTTGAAAGACGTGGAGATCATCGAGAAAATCGCCAAGGAAGCCTCGGCCAAGATCAAGGGCGCGGACCTGGTGTTCGTGCAGGACAGCGGCCGGGTGTACGGCGAACTGATCAAGCCGGGCTACGTGAAAAACTGGGTGCCGCCCTCCCTGGCCGGCAAGCTGGCCAAAGAGGACCAGAACCCGCTGCCCTTCATGTTCCTGATGAAAACCTTCATCTACAACAACGAAAAGGGCGGCAAGGCCCCCTTCAACAACATCTGGCAACTGGCCGACCCCGCCTGGAAAGGCCGCTTCCAGATGAAGGCCCCGTTCCAGGAAGGCGTGAACATGAACTTCCTGACCATGCTCACCCGTCCGGATATCGCGGCCAAGGTGGCGGCGGCCTACAAGGCCCACTACGGCAAGGACATCAAGCTGACCACCAAGAACGCCGGGTATGAGTGGATCAAGGCCGTGTTCGGCAACGGGCTGATCCAGGGCACTTCCGACACCAAAATTTCCGAAGCCGTGGGCGCCATGGGCCAGGCCAAGCAATTGGCCGGCCTGTTCACCACCAACAAGCTGCGCATGTCCGAGCGCAAAAAGCTGGCCCTGCAGACGGTGACGGACATGAACCCCTTTGTCGGGTTCTACTACCCCATGTACTGCCTTGTGCCGAGCAACAGCGTGAACTCCAACGCGGCCAGGCTGTTCATTGAGTACGTGCTTTCCCCGGAAGGCTTCGCGCCCTGGGCCGACTCCATCGGCGACTATTCCCCCAACCCGGCCATTCCCGTGGCCAAGGGCGACAAGCCCTTTGCCGAATGGCGCAAGAACCTGGTCCACGAAGACCCCCAGTGGTGCTTTGAGCACCGCGCGGAAGTGGAAGACTTCTTGAACGGGATACTTTAAAAGGAACTTTCGTCGTTTTAGACAGTGTCGTCACGAGGAGGATTTTTGTTCTCTGACAAGGAAAAAAGATTTTTTATGGAGGGAGTGTACTCTTACGGTACTCGACCGGAATAAAAAAATCTTTTTGACGCAGGCAGAGGGCAAAAAAAACCCTCGTGGCGACACTGTCTGACGCCTCCGGCGGCCGGGGGGAATGCTTCCCCCCGGACCCCCTCGGCAGGTTCCGGCTTTTAGGTTTACGGCTTCATTTTCTTTTAGCACCCGCGCGGGGGCTCTCCGGAGTCCCCGCGATCATGGTCTGGAGACGCCATGTACCAAGTGAACCGCGCGCTCAATTACCTGAAGAAGCCGCAGAACCTCATCCTCATCAGCCTGACCCTGGTGCTGGGCTACCTGATCATCGTGCCCATGTTCAGCATTCTTGCGGACACCTTCACAGTGCACGCCTCGGAAGTGCGGCGGGTGCGCGGGAGCGAAGTGGGCGATCTGACCGGCTACCACTGGAAAATGGTCTTCACCGGGCCGGGCAGCTGGAACCTGCTGTACAAGCCGCTCATCAACACCCTGGTCTGCTCCTTCGGGCCCTGCGCGGTGGCCATTGTGCTGGGCGGCGGGTTCGCCTGGCTGATCACCAGGAGCAATATCCGCTGGAAAAAACTGCTCTCCACGCTGTGCATTTTCCCCTACATCATGCCTTCCTGGACCCTGGCCCTGTTCTGGCTCAACTTTTTCAAGAACACCAAGGTGGGCGGCTCGCCGGGCTTTTTCACCGCCCTGACCGGCCTGGCCACGCCGGACTGGTTCGCTTACGGCCCCGTGCCCATCATTCTGGTCACCGGGCTGCACTACGCGCCCTTCGCCTACATTCTGATCGGCGGAATCTTGCGCAACATGGACGCCAACCTGGAAGAGGCGGCCATGCTGCTGCACGCCTCGCGCGCCAAAATCATGTGGCGCATCACCGTGCCCATGGTCATGCCCGCCATTTTGTCCACCTTTCTTTTGGTGTTCTCGTCCTCCATGTCCTCGTTCGCGGTGCCGGCCTTTCTGGGCCTGCCCGTGCGCTACCAGGTGCTGACCACCCAGCTGTTCCGCACCCTGAACGGTATGAACCCCGGCTACGGCTACATCATCGCCTTTCTGATGATCCTGTTCGGCACCCTGGTGCTGTTCATCAACCAATGGCTCATCGGCACGCGCAAGTCCTACGCCACGGTCACGGGCAAAAGCGCCAACATCTCCCTGGTGAATTTGCGCGGCTGGCGCACGCCCGTCTCGGTGTTCGTGCTGGCCTCGCTGCTGGTCATTTCCGTGCTGCCGCTCATCAGTTTCGCCGTGGAATCGCTGATCACCGTGCCGGGCGACTATTCCCTGGCCAACATGTCCTTTGTGTTCTGGGCGGGCAAGGGCGATCCCACCATCGCCAATTCCGAGCCGGGCATTCTGCTCAACCCCTACATTTACCACGGCCTGTGGAACAGCGTGCGCCTGTCCGTCATCTGCTCGCTGGCCGCCGGGACTATCGGGTTCCTGGCCGGGTACGCCATTGTGCGCTGCCGGGGCACGCGCCTGTCCGGGGCCGTGAACAGCCTGTCCTTTTTCCCCTACCTGATGCCTTCCATGGCCCTTTCCGCCGTGTACCTTTCGCTGTTCGCGGAAGCGCGCGGTCCCATCCCGGCCCTGTACGGCACCTTTTTCCTGCTGGCCCTGGTGGGCACGGTCAAGTACCTGCCTTTCGCCTCGCGGGCGGGCATCAACTCCATGCTCCAGTTGGGCAAGGAGATTGAGGAGGCGGGCACCATTATCGGGGTCAGCTGGTGGAAGCGCATGACGCGCATCATCATCCCCATCCAGAAGTCCGCCGTCATTTCCGGGTATCTGCTGCCTTTCATTTCCTGCATGCGGGAACTTTCGCTGTTTATTCTGCTGGTCACGCCGGGCACGCGCATGCTCACCACCATGCTCTTCCAGTACAACGAGAAGGGCTGGGACCAGTACGCCAACGCCATCAACCTGATCATCATCCTCATCGTGCTGCTGGTGAACTTCGGCATCAACAAAGTGACGGGCGCGTCCATAGACAAGGGGATCGGAGGCTGAGATGCCGGAAATACTTCTGAAAAACATCACCAAACGCTTCGGTGCGGCCGGGGCCGTGGAAAACCTGGACCTGACCATCAACAACGGCGACTTCGTGACCCTGCTGGGGCCTTCCGGCTGCGGCAAGACCACCACCCTGCGCATGATAGCGGGCCTGGAAACGCCCACGGAAGGCCAGATCTATATTGACGGCAACCTGGTGTTCGACGCGGCGCAGGGCCTGGACGTCTCCCCGGACAAGCGGGGCGTGGGTTTCCTGTTCCAGAACTACGCGCTGTGGCCGCACATGACCGTGGCCAAAAATATTTCCTTCGGCCTGGAAAACCTGAAGTGGGACGCGGCCCGCATCAAAAGCCGCATCGACGAGCTGCTGGCCATGCTGCGCATTGAGGATTTCGCGGACCGCTACCCTTCCGAGCTTTCCGGCGGGCAGCAGCAGCGCGTGGCTATCGCGCGCACCCTGGCCCCCAACCCGCAGGTGCTGCTCATGGACGAGCCGCTCTCCAACCTGGACGCCAAGCTGCGCATGGAAATGCGCACGGAATTGAAGCGCCTGCACCTGGAAACCCATTCCACCTTCGTCTACGTCACCCACGACCAGCTGGAGGCCATGACTCTTTCCACCCGGGTCTGCCTGCTCAAAAAGGGCTTTTTGCAGCAGTACAGCCCGCCCCTGGAAATTTACGGCCGCCCGGCCAACACCTTTGTGGCCGACTTTGTGGGCAGCCCCGGCATCAACCTGGTGGAAGTGGAAACCGTGCGCGAGGGCAGCGGCCAGCTGTTCCTGCGCAACGCGGACCTGGACCTGATCTTCACCCCCAACGGCGGACCCGGCGAGGGCGCCGTGACCCTGCCTCAGGGCAAAAAGCTGCTGCTGGGCCTGCGTCCGGAAACCATAGCCATTGGCGAGGAAGGCCCCTTCAAGGGCCGGGTCTACTCTTCCCTGCCCTCGGGCATGGAGACCATCGTGCGCATGCACGTGGGCGCGACGCAGTTCACGTCCGTGGTCTTCGGCAGCATCGATTTCGCCGTGGATCAGGAAATTTCCCTGGCCCTGAACAGCCACCGCTACCTGCTTTTTGACGCGGATAACGGGGAAAAACTCACCAGGGGCAGGCTGGCCCCGGCGCAGCGCGGCGCGTAGCAGCCGGCAAAGGTACGCCGTATGTCCATATCCTGGCCTCCGGAATTTGACGCGGACTTCTACCTGCGCCAGAACAGCGACTTGACGGGCCTGGCCATGGAGGACGCCTGCGCCCACTTTCAGGCCCAGGGCAGGCTCGAGGGCCGCATAGGCACACCCTTTGCCGCGCGGCGCTATTTTGTCCGGCTTCTGCCCTCAGAGGCGGACACCCTGGAAATCGGCCCATGGGCCGCGCCCGTGGCCAAGGGCAAAAACGTCCGCTACTTTGACGTCCTTTCCGCGGAAGCTCTACGGGAACGCTGCCCCACGTACGGTCTTGACCCCAAACAGGTGCCCTGGAAAATCCACTATGTCTCGTCCACCGGCGACCTTTCCATTGTGGACCGGAACTTCGATATCGTATTCAGCTCCCACTGCATCGAACACCAGCCGAACTTAGTGCGCCATCTGATCCAGGTGCAGAACATCCTGACCGAAGGCGGCGCGTATCTCCTCTGTGTGCCGGACAAGCGCTACTGCTTTGACCACTTCAAGCCGGAAACCACCCTGCCGGACGTGCTGGACGCCTGGACACTGGGGCG
The DNA here is from genome assembly GCA_031551765.1 of Desulfovibrionaceae bacterium. Lineage (GTDB taxonomy): Bacteria > Desulfobacterota > Desulfovibrionia > Desulfovibrionales > Desulfovibrionaceae > JAVBNC01. The sequence continues at coordinate 15,857 of JAVBNC010000048.1, read as the reverse complement.
CGACAGGCACAGCCTGCGGAGCCTGTGCTGTTCGGCCTGCCTTGGCACACACAACGACCCCGTACGCCATTGGCAAGGCGACCACGGCGCGCCGCAGGAGGAAGGCTTTCTTGACCGGATCAGGGCCGCCTTCAAGCGTTACGAGGAAGGAAAAAACACCTACCAGGACACCCACGCCTGGTTTTTCACCCCGGACTCCTTCCGGGAATGCCTGCTCGCGCTCCACGCTTTGGGCCTGACCACGCTGTACCCGACGCGCATATACGACACCATACGCGGTTCCAACGAATTCTGCGCCGTCCTGGTCAAAGGCGCTTCCAACGGCGCCAACACGTGAAAATTCAGAAAACCAACGCGGCCCGCCTGCTGGACAGGGCCGACGTCGCCTACGAACTCGTCCCCTACCAGGTGGACGAAAACGACCTCAGCGCGCGGCACCTGGCCGCGCAGCTCGGCCTGGACGCGGCCCAGGTGTTCAAGACCCTGGTGCTCAGCGGCGACAAGAGCGGCCATTTCGTCTGCGTCGTGCCCGGCGACAGCGAGCTGGACCTGAAAAAGGCGGCCAGAGCTTCCGGCAACAAGAACTGCGCCATGCTGCCCATGAAAGAACTTTTCCCCCTCACCGGTTACGTGCGCGGCGGCTGTTCCCCCTTGGGCATGAAAAAGCATTTCCCCACCTATATCGACGAAACCGCCCAGCTTTTCGACGCCATCTACGTCAGCGCGGGCCAGCGCGGCCTGCAGATCAAACTCGCGCCGGAAGATCTGGCGGCAGCGGCGGGAGCGGAATTTCGGGAGTTGTGCTGACGCCGCGCCCGGAGGAAGGGGAAACCTTTCTTGGAAGAAAGGTTTCCCCTTCCTCCGGACCTCCTTCCCCCCTCCAAAGAACTTCATCAGGGCTGACGAAAAGGTAGCCCAAAAAAATCTTGACTCCGTACTACGGGCTTGTACCATTCAGGGGCTGCCCAGGCCTCCATAACACTCCCAGGAGTTCCTTATGTGCCGGAAAATGTCCCGCCCGTTTCTTTTCCCGGTCCTTTTGCTTCTTTTCGCCTGCCAGCTTCCCGCTTTTGCCGCCACAGAGGGCATGCCGCCCCAAATGCGCCTCAAACGCCACGTCATCGTGGACCAAAGCGCCAACAACATGCCCGCCATGACCGTGTATGTGCCGGAAGACTGGCAGTTCCAAGGCGCCGTGCTCTGGGATTTGCAGTCCTTTATCCACCCGGCCCGGATCACCTTCCAGGCCAGGGGGCCGAAAGACGGGGCGGAAATATTGTATATCCCCATCATGGCCTTTGGTTTTTCCACGCCTTCCACCTATCAGGAGGGCCAGAAAAACGGCGGCACCGTTGTGCGGAGGCCCATGAAAAGCGAGGCCCTGCTGCGCGAAATTTTACCGCACCTGCGCAAACAGGCCGCCAACCTGCAAGTGAAAAGCGTGGAACGGCCCAAAGATGTGGAGGCGTATATCCAGGCGGAAATCGACAAAGGCCGCGCACAGCTCCAGACACAAAGACTGCCCAGCCAGGAAGCCCCGAGCCTTGAATTCGACCTGGCGGTCATGACAGTCACCTACACGGAAAACGGCCGGCCTTTTGAAGAACGCCTGCTCAGCATCATTACCTACTTAAAGTCGGCCACGGCCATGCGCATGCTGGACGCCCGCGCCCGGCCATACATGCAGCGCTACGAAAGCACCACCTGGACCTGCCTGCCCATTGTCAGCGTGCGGGCGCACGCGGGCACGCTCCAGGCCCATGATTTCGAATTCAAGGTCGTGGGCGACAATATCGTTCAGAACCCGACCTGGACGGCTTCCATTGATGCCGTGGGGCAAAAGCTGATCATGGACAACTTCAACCAGGCCGTCATCAGCCACCAGAAAATCCGCGAGAGCATCAACTCGACCCACGACTACGTCATGAAACGCCAGCGAGAAGCCCAGGCCAGCCGCCAGGCTTCCCAGGACCGCATCCTTCAGCGCCGCGTGGACGACATACGCGGGGTGGAACGCTACAACACCAGGGAATCCAGCGGCGTGGCCCTGCCTTCCGGCTACAACCACGTCTGGGAAGCGCGAGACGGCACCGTCATTCTGCAGAACGACTCCTTCTTCAACCCCAACCTGGGCAGCACCAAAGACTGGCAGAAAATTGAGCGGGCGCGGTGACGAAGCAACGGTGTTGCTTTGCTGCGCTCAGGATGACGGGTGGAAGAAAGCGGAACTTTCGCCGTCCCTCCCACCCCCTGAATGGATTCCAAGAGGCGCGCTCCTTGGCGGGTGAGTTCCCTATAACCCCGGAGGGGGCCGTAGGCCTGGCCCGTCAGGGCCTTGGAGCGACAAGGCGGGCCGGACGACATCTTACCGCCGCAGGAGCGGAAAAAAGACGGCGGAGCCCTCTTTGGCCGCCGGAGGCATTCCTAAAAATACGTCCGGCTGTAAATAGACCCTTCCATCAGACGGCGCGCGGTGCGGATAGCCCCGGTTTTCACCCCGCCGTCAGGGAGTTTTTCCAGGGGTATTTCCATGGCCCCGCCGGGGTGGCCTATGCGCAGGGCATCGGCCCTGGCCTGGCGTTTCACGGCTTCCACCAGGGTGCCGGGGGTGCCGGAAGCGATGCCGATGCAGATGGCGCCGGTAAGGGCCACGGCCCGGTGGGGTTTCTGCATGGACATCATGCGGACCGAGAGGTCCATGGTCTCCGCTTTGACCGTGCCGCCGGAAACCGTGGCCGCGTCCATGGGCGGGGCGAGCAGGGTCATTTTGGGCACGGCGGGGGATTGCAGGGTGGCCTTTTCCCAGGGCGCGAAACCGCAGAGTTCCGCCGCGCGGGAACGGATTTCCTCCAGCCATTTCAGGTCATCCGGGCTGTACTCTTGCGGCAGCTCGTTGCCTTTGAAGCCCACGGCGTCCGCCATGACGAAAATGAGCGGATTGGCCGCGTCCACAATGCTGCATTCCACGTCGCCCCGGCTGGTTTTGAGAATGTCGCGGGGGTTGCCCGTGGGCAGAAGCTTGCCGGTGACCGCGCCGTCCGGGTTTAGAAAGAACATGCGCACGGCGGAACCGGGCTTGGGCACGCCGGGGATGAAGGTTTCGCCCAGGGGGTCGAAGCGGCCGTTTTTGACGGCCACGTGCTCTTCAATAATCTTTTGGGTATTGGTGTTGTGCACGCGCACCACAGTGACGGGCTCTTTGGCGGGCACAAAGCCTTCATCCACGGCAAAGGGGCCCACGGCGGAGGAAATGTTGCCGCAGTTACCCGTGAAATGCACCAGCGGCTCGTCAAGAGTGACCTGGGCGAAGGTGTAGTCCACGTCCGCGTCCGGCCGGGAAGGCGGACCGATAATGGCCACCTTGCTGGTTACGGAATTGGCCCCGCCCAGACCGTCGATCTGGTTGGGGTCCGGGCTGCCCATGGTTTCCAGCAGAATGGCGTCCCAGTGTTCCCGGGCCGGAAGGTCGGCTTGCTTGAAAAATAAGGCTCTGCTGGTGCCCCCGCGCATGACCACGCAGGGAAATTTGTTGGTCTTCGCCATGTGACGCCCTCCTTGCGAATAAAAAACGCGTCGCGTACCCTTTCCGCTTTTTCAAGCTATACGCCGCTACCCGCCGGAACACCAGAGGGGAAAAGGCCCGCCCGCATAACACGCGGGCGGGCACTCTGTCGCGGGGTCCAGGGGGGTCACCCCCCTGGCGGGAGAGTCCAGAGAGGGCGGAGCCCTCTTTGGCCGCCGGAGGCATTTCTTACGGAACCAGCAGTTCAGTAAGCTCTCGGATGTCCTTCATCTTTTCGATGTTGTAGATGGCGTCCACGGCGGCCTTGATTTTGGCTTCCGGCAGAATGCCGTCGCAGAGGCTGGCGTATTTCAGAGCCAGGTCGTCGCGGTTGAGGGGGTTTTCCGGGCCGCCCTTGCCGTTCCAGACCAGGGTTTGCAGCTCCCGGCCGTCCTTGGTGCGCACGCGCATTTCGCAGCCCCAGTTCTTGGGGTACTCCTTGGTGTATTTGTCTTCCACGTGCACGGAAATCTTGGAGCAGATATCCTGGATTTTCGGATCGTTGATGCGGGATTCCTCAAACTGCTTGGTGCCGGCCGCGCCGTCCAGCAGGGCCACGGCAATGCCGTAGGGGATGGAGAACTTGGCTTCGAACACGTTTTGGGGCTTGGGGAACATGCCGCACTGGATCACGCCGATTTCGTAGGTGTAGACGTCGATTTTCTCGATTTCCTCGGGCTTGAGGCCGTGTTCGGCCACCAGGTTGAGGGTGCCTTCAATGGACAGGTGCATGCTGCGGCAGCAGGCGTAGGGTTTGCGGCCCACGCGCATGACCACGAAATTTTCGCCCAGGCCTTCGGTGACCGCGTCCAGGTTGTAGGCGTCGGAGGTGGCTTTGTAGAAGCCGCCGTCGTCCGCTTCCAGAATGAAGGAGGGGCCGCTCATGCCGCCGTTGGCCAGCAGGGCGGAATTGATGCCCGACATGGCCGGGTGGCCGCCGTGCAACTTTTTGTTGCCCGCGCCGTCCTGCATGAAGGCCCACAGGCCGCCGGCCTGGGTGCCGGCCAGGCCCATGGCCCACACGGTGCGCTTGACGTCCAGGTCCATGACCTTGGCGCAGCCCATGGCCGCGCCGAACGCGCCGCAGGTGGCCGTGGCGTGCCAGCCGCGCAGGCGGTGGGAAGCCGTGCCCGCGCCGATAGCGATGCGGATGCCGCTTTCATACCCGGCCACCACCGCTTCGATGAGTTTCTTGCCGGAAATGCCCAGGCGCTCGCCCAGAGGCACGATGGCCGGGATAACCACGGTGCCCAGGTGGCATTTGCCCTGGGGGTGGAAGTCGTCCATTTCCACGGCGTGGCCGGAAATGCCGTTGAGCATGGCCGCCACCTGCATGGAGGCGCGCTCTTTGGTGCCCCAGATGACGCAGTCGTTCTGCGTATCGTATTTCTTGAATTCCTTGATGACGCCCGCCACGTCCGGCTCCAGCACGCCGGGAATGGCCGCGCCCAGGTTGTCGATGAGGTTTTCCTTGGCTTTTTCGCGCACGTTTTCCGGCATGGTGTCATAGGTCATTTTGCAGAAATACTCGGACAACTTGGTGGTGATCGTCATCTCATTTCCTCCGGTTATGGCAGGTTTTACATTCACAGTACGCCCCGCAATCAAACCCTGTCGCGGGGTGCAGGGGGGTCACCCCCCTGCCGGGTGCAGGGCAGCGCCCTGCTCTCACTCTTTGATGGCTTCGACAGCCAAAAACTATTTCACCACCAGCAATTCCAGCACCCCGGCCAGGGACGGGGCCGAATCCAGATCGATGACGGCGTCCATGAGCTTGGCCGCGTTGGCTTCCGAGAGGTTGATGGTGGCGTTGTCCTTGTACTTCTTGAGGATATCGCCGGGCTGGATGGGGTTCTGGGCCGCGCCGCGCTCGTAGCGCTGGTCGTGGACGAAGCTGCGGCCGTCGTTGAGCGTGATCTGCACCCAGCCGGGGAAATGGCCCACGTTTTTCTTGCTTTCGTCCTCCACGCAACGGACCTTGTCGATGAACGCCAGAACCTTGGGGTCGCGCATGTTGGCTTCGTCGATCTCCTTGGGGCTCATGCGGCCGGTGAGCACGGACATGGCCGCCACGTAGGGCAGGCTGAAACGCATGCCGTAGTCCGTGGTGGGCCGCTTTTTGGCTTCTTCCGGCGAGCAGACAATATGGAAGCAGCGCTTTTCGATGCGGCATTCCATCTCCTTGATGTCGTCCGGCTTGATGCCGTGCTTGTCCATCAGGATGTAGATGCAGTCGCTGAAAGAGTGGATCATGTGGCAGACCGGGGAAAGCTTGACCGCGATTTCCGGGGTCAGCCACTTCTGGCCCAGGTCCGCGAAAGCCGGGGCCACGTGTTCCACGGTGCCGATGTGCGACTTGTACAGGCCGTAGCCGCCTTCCAGCACTTCGTAGGGGCCGGTAAGGCCGCCTTTGGCCAGCATCAGGGCGTAAATGGCCGCGTGGCTGCCCCAGCCGGGGTGGATTTTCTTGGTCCAGGTGCCGTCGTGCAGGAATTCCTGCAAAGCCGCCGCCTGGCTGCCGCAAATACCCAGGCCGTTGACGAGCGTCTTCTTGGGCAGGCCCAGGAGTTTCGCCGCCACGCAGGCCGCCGCGAACGGGGCCAGAATGCCGGTGGCGTGAAAGCCCCGGTCGTGGAAGCCGCCCCTGGCGGCCAGCGCCAGGCGGATGATGATTTCGTAGCCGCAAATAATGGCTTCCAGCATGGCCTTGCCGCTGGCGCCCACGGCCTCGCCCACGGTAAAGGCCGTGCTGACCACACTGGCGCTGGGGTGCACCACCCCGCCCACGTGGGTGTCGTCGTAGTCCATCCCGTGGATCAGGGCCGCGTTGGCCAGCACCGCGTCGGCCATGCCGGACTTTTCTTTGGTCCCCCACATGGTGGCCACGCCCGTGCTGCCGAAGGCCCGCGCCACTTCCCGCGCGCTGACCGCGTGTTCCAAATGGAAAGCGGCCATACCCACGCCCAAACTATCCGCAATAAGCAGCTTGGCGTATTCCCGCACCTCTTTTGGGATGGCGTCGTAGGAAAAATTCAGGGTGTAGTCGGCGATTTTGTCGGAAATGGATACGGCGTGCATGGACCCTCCTTGTTCAGGGCAGTTTCCAAATAGTTGTCGAAACCATCTAAAAGTCGAAGCAGGGCTCCGCCCTGCACCCGCAAGGGGGCTGAGCCCCCTTGACCCCCGCGACAGGGGTACGCTTCGCGCGCGGTGGGCATGGGAGCACGTGCGGACGCAGGGGGAACGTTGATACAGGGGCAATACGGTGCGTCTCGGAGTAAATGGTTACAAATAATATGCCACAAAATATTTCTTTTTATTCCGGCCTGATAAACTCTAGCCTTTGCATCCGGCGGACAAGACGGTTCATTTTGCGGAACAAATCGTTCCGATTCGTTCCAACACATCCATTCCGTACCGACAGATTCCGCTTTCCCCTTGTCCAGGAAGGATCTTGAATATCCCGGCGTTCCATGCCACAGTGGAACAAACCCAAGGGGGCAGCATGCACAGCTCCGCCAACGCCGCGCCTTGCCGCATCGGCGTGTTTCTGTCCACGCCCATCATGGAGCGCCACGTCCGCGAGTATATGGCCCAGAGCCGGGACAATATCCTCACCACCTACGACCTGTTCACGGAGGCCCAGGAAACCGCCCGCCGCTGGGAACGCGAAGGCGTGGAGATGTTCGTCTCCCGCCGCTGCACCGCCGCCATTCTGAGCGAAACCGTGTCCACCACCCCGGTGTTCTCGCTGCCCCACTCCCCCCTGGACCTGATGACCAGCCTGCGCGGCCGCTGCGGCCCCGGCGCCACGGTCATGCTCACCAATTTCCGGGAAGAGATGCGCGATGCCGAGCAGGTGGCCTCGCTGCTGGGCATCAATCTCATCCAGGGCATCTTCACCAGCGTGGAACACATGGGCGAGGTGGTGCGCGACGCCCCACGCCTGGGCGCCTCCCTGGTCATCGGCGGCTGGGCCACCAAGGTTTACGCGGAACGCTACGGCATCCCCTTCGTGGAACTGGTGCCTTCCCGCGACCACTTTTTCGGGGCCCTGGAAAACGCCCGCAACGCCGTGCTCTTCAACCGGGAGCGCGAAGCGTTGATGGGCGAATACCAGTGCGTGCTGGACGCGGTTTCCGAAGGCATGCTCTCCGTGGACCGGCAGGGCCGCATCCTCAGCCTCAACCCCCCGGCCCGCCGTCTCTTGCGCCTGGCCGGTCCCGGTTCCCAGCCGGAAGACCTGGCCGAACTGCTGCTGGGCGACGAGGCCGCCGCCCTGATGGCCGGAAAAACCCGGCGCTACGAAGCCCTGCGCAGCCTGCGCGGCCGCTCGCTGATCATCAACGCCTACCCGGTGCTGACCAAAGGCAGCGTGGAGCGGCTGGTTATTACCCTGCGCGCCCCGCGCGACGTCATGCGCCAGGAAAACAAGGTCCGCTCATCTCTGACCAAAAGCTTTACCGCGCCCTACGAGCTGGAAGACATACTCCACAGCGGCAAGGCCATGCGTTCCATGCTGGACCTGGCCGCCGCCTGCGCGGACACGGATGCATCCGTGCTGCTCATGGGCGAAACCGGCACGGGCAAGGAAATGGTGGCCCAAGGCATCCACAACGCGGGCCCGCGCCGCAACCGGCCCTTTGTTTCGGTCAACTGCGCCGAGCTGCCGGAACAGCTGCTGGAAAGCGAACTCTTCGGCCACGAGGAAGGGGCTTTTACCGGCGCGCGCAAGGGCGGCAAGGCCGGTTTGTTCGAACTGGCCCACAGCGGCACTATTTTCCTGGACGAGATCAACTCCTCTTCCGCCACCGTGCAGATCAAGCTGCTGCGCGTGCTCCAGGAAAAGGAAATCATGCGCGTGGGCGGCACCCGCAAAATACCCATCGACGTCAAGGTCATAGCCGCCACAGGCAGCGACCTCTGGCGCGCCGTGCAGGAAGGGAGTTTCCGCAAGGACCTCTTTTTCCGGCTCAACGTGCTGCCCGTCGTCATCCCGCCGCTGCGGGAGCGGCCGGGCGACATCGCCGTGCTGTTCCCCGCTTTCCTCCGCCGCGCCGCGCAAAAGCTGCACGCGGACGCGCCCACGGTCACCCGCGAGCAGCTTGCGAAACTGACGGCCTACGCCTGGCCCGGCAACGTGCGCCAGCTGCGCCATTTCGCGGAAAGCTACGTCCTGCGCGCCACCCGCCTGGGCGCGAGTTTCGACGACTTGTACGCGGAACTGCTGCGCGGCGTTCCCGGCCTGGAAGCCGCCCCCGCGACTCCACCGCCCATCGCAACCGCCACGCTTCCCGCCCTCCCGCCTCAGCCGGAACCGGAACCGCCCCTGCACAGCCCGCGGGAGCGTGCCAGAATCCAGGCCGCCCTGGTCCAGGCCCGCTACCGCAAAACAGAAGCCGCCCGCCTTTTGGGCATGGGCAGGACCACCCTGTGGCGCAAAATGCGGGAGTTGGGGTTGTAGTGGAGGTGGAGCGGGTGGTGGCGTGACGCCCGGGGCAATGCAAAGAGCGCGCGGCGTCCGGCTTTTTTTCCTCTCCCTGTAAGTCGCGGGGAAAAGGGCTTGACAACTGTACCGATCGGTATATTTTATCTTCATGAACGCGCCGAACACCAAAGAAACCATTGCCGCCCGCGCCCTGGAACTGTTCAGTTCCAGGGGCTTTGAAAGCGTGGGAGTACAGGAGCTGGTGGACGCGGCGGGCATTACCAAGCCCACCCTGTACTATTATTTCGGGAGCAAGGAAGGACTGCTCAAGCACATTCTGGCGGAAAACTACAGCCTGCTCGGCGCCGCGTTGCGCCGCGCGGCTGTGTACCGCGCCAACCCTTCGGACTATTTCGCGGACGTGTACCCGGTGCTGAAAAATTTGGCGCTGGCCTATTTCGGTTTCGCCAAAGAGCACGAGGCATTCTACCGCATGGCCCTGGCCATGCAGTACCTGCCGCCCACCTCGCAAACCGCGCTGCTGGCCAAAAGTTTCCACCACGAACAGTTCGGCATCATGGAAGGGTTGTTCTCCCAGTTCAGCGCCGCGCACCGCAACATGCGGGGCAAGGAACGGCGCTACGCCTGGAATTTCATCGGCATGGTCAACTGCCACATCGGCCTCTGGTACGGCGGCGAACTGGAACTGGGCGAAGACGTGGCCAAGGCCGCCGTGCGCCAGTATATGCACGGCATCTTCTCGTAACCGGGCGGATATTTTTTTATCCGCTGCTATACCGAATGGTAAGTTTGCTAATCAAGTGAAATTGCGGAGTATTTGTCATGTCTTACAGCGCGCGAAACGACTTTTCCGCCTTTGACCTGCATCTGCTGGGCGAAGGCAGGCACTGGGAACTGTACCGCTTTTTAGGCGCGCACCCGGCGGAAGAAAACGGCGTGCCCGGCTGGCGTTTCGCGGTCTGGGCGCCCCGGGCCAAGGCCGTGAGCGTAGCCGGAGACTTCAATAATTGGGACTGGGAAGCGGCTCCCCTTCTGCCTGTGGAGCAAAGCGGCGGCGTATGGGCCGCGTTCGTGCCCGGCGCGCGGGCGGGGCAGCGCTACAAGTTCGGCATCCGCGCGCGGGACGGGGCGCTGCTGCACAAGGCGGACCCCCTGGCTTTCGCGGCGGAACTGCGTCCGGGCAACGCCTCGGTCACGGCCGGGCTGGGTTCCCACGCCTGGAACGACGCGGACTGGATGCGCCGCCGCGCCGAAAGCCCGTCGTTCGGCGAGCGGCCCATGAGCATTTACGAAGTGCATGCGGGCTCCTGGCGCAGAAAGGACGGGAACGGCTGGCTCTCTTACGCGGACCTGGCGCGGGAGCTGATTCCCCACGTGCGGGATCTGGGCTTCACGCACATCGAATTCCTGCCCCTGGCCGAGCACCCCCTGGACGAATCCTGGGGCTACCAGACCGGCGGCTATTTCGCGCCCACATCCCGTTTCGGCTCCCCGGACGAACTGCGCGGCCTGGTGGACGCCTGCCACCAAGCCGGGCTGGGTGTGATTCTGGACTGGGTGCCCGCGCATTTTCCCAAGGATTCCTTTGCGCTGGCCCGTTTTGACGGCGCGCCGCTGTACGAATACGCGGACCCGCGCCGCGCCGAGCACCCGGACTGGGGTACCCTGGTCTTTGATTACGGCAGGCCCCAGGTCCGCAATTTCCTGATCGCCAACGCCCTGTATTGGCTAAAGGAGTTCCATTTCGACGGCCTGCGCGTGGACGCGGTTTCGTCCATGCTTTACCTGGATTACTCCCGCAAGGCAGGGGGCTGGGTGCCCAACAGCCTGGGCGGCCGCGAGCACCTGGAAGCCATGGATTTTCTGCGCGAGTTGAACGCGGTGGTCCACGAACAGGTTCCAGGGGCCATTACCTGCGCGGAAGAAGCCAGCGCCTGGCCCGGCGTGACCCGTCCGTCGAAAGACGGCGGCCTGGGTTTCGACTGCAAATGGAACATGGGCTGGATGCACGATTCCCTCGACTACCTGCGCATCGCGCCCCAGCAGCGCCGCGCCCGGCTGAACGCGCTGACCTTTTCCCTGACCTACGCCTTTTCCGAGCGCTTTCTACTGCCGCTCTCCCACGACGAAGTGGTGCACGGCAAGGCTTCGTTGTTCGGAAAAATGCCCGGCGGGCCGGAGCAGAAGCTGGCGAACCTGCGCCTGCTCTACGCCTGGATGTGGGCGCACCCCGGCAAGAAGCTGCTGTTCATGGGCGGCGAGTTCGGCCAGAAAAACGAATGGAGCGAAGCCCGCTCCCTGGACTGGCCGCTGCCGGACTCTCCTGACGAAGCGGGCCGCGCGGGCCTGGGCACCTTGCTGCGCGATCTGAACGCCCTGTACCGCGAAGAACCGGCCATGCACGCCAAAGAGCACGGCTGGGAAGGCTTTACCTGGCTGGACTGCAAGAACAACGCGGCCCCGGTGCTGGCCTTTTTGCGCGTTGCGCCCGGTGAGCGCCCGCTGCTGTGGGCCTTCAACTTCAGCCCGGCGGAACAGCGGAACTACGCCGTTCCCTGCCCCCTGGCCGGAGCCTGGAACCTGCGTCTGAACACGGACAGCCGCTTCTACGGTGGCCGTGACGGCGGTTCCGGCGGGCGTCTATGCAGCACGCCCGGCCGGGTCACGGGCAGACCCCTGCCGTCCGTCCCGCACGAGGACCGCCTGTTGCTGACCCTGCCGCCGCTTGCCGCCCTGGCCCTGCAAGCCGAGGAGGCGCTGCCGTGAGCCGGGACCCCGAACATCCCGCGCCAGCCTTCCCCCGCGCCATGCTCATCCGCCACGCCTTGGCCGGGTCTTTGGCCCTGGCCGTGGGCATGGGGCTGGGCCGCTTTCTCTACACCGCGCTCATGCCCTCCATGCTGGACGAAGGGCTGCTCAGCGTGGCCCAGGCCGCGAAACTGGCCTCGGTCAACTACGCCGGGTACCTGCTCGGCCGCGTCACCCTGGCCGGGCACGAAGCCAGGGGCAAGGCCGTGCGGCTCTCCAGCCTGGCCTTCTGGCTGCTGGCCGCCGCGCTGCTGCTCGCGGCCATGAGCCAGGCCCGCCACTACGGGGCCATGCTGGCCGTACGCGCCCTGTCCGGCCTGGCCGGGGCCGGGATCATGGTTCTGGCCGGGCGCCGCGTGCTGGGGCGGATCCGCCACCCTGCCGTGTCCGCCTGCGTGCACGGCGGCGTGGGTCTGGGCATCGTATTGGGCAACGAATTCGCCGTGCAGGCCCGCGCGCTGCTGCTTTGGGACACGGAACGCGTCTGGCTGGGGACCGGGGCGCTCGGCTTCGTCCTGGGCGTCGCCATCCTTATCTGTCTGGCTTGGCCAGAGCCGAAAAGCCCCGCCGCGCAGCCCCCTTCCCCGCGCCCCGCCCGCAAGTTGCCCCTGCCCCACTGGGGCGTGCCCGTGGCCGCCAACGCCCTGACCGGGCTGTGCTACGCCGTCAGCATGACGTACATACCCCTGGCCCTGGCCGGGCAGCTCGCCGAATCCCCCCTGCGCTTCCACGTCTGGACCCTGCTGGGCCTGGCTGTCATACCGTCCGGTTTTCTTTGGGCAAGCGCACGGCAAAAAACCGGCCTGCTCCGGTCCCTTGCCGCTAATCTGGCCCTGCAGGCCACCGGCGCGCTGCTGTTCGCCCACGGGACCGTCCTGCCGCTGCAGGCCCTGGGCGCGGCGTGCATCGGCGTCACCTTCATGGGCCGTTCCGTTCTGGCCCTGCCGCTGGCCACGGTCACGCCCTTTCCCCGCTCCCGGAACCCCGGCCGCGTCATGTTTCTGGCTTACGGAGCCGGTCTGGTTCTCGGCCCCCTGGCCGTGCTCGCCACGCCCGGCCAGGCCAATATCGCCCCGGCCCTCACCCTGACAGCCGCAGGGCTGCTCGCGTCAGCCTGGGCATTGTGGACGGCTCGGGGGCGGGTACGGCGGAGCGGGTGATGGCGCGACGCCCGGGGGAAGGGAAAACCCCCTTTTTGAAAAAAGGGCAGACGCGGCCTGTGCGAGGTTTTCCCTTCCCCCGGACCCCCATCCCTTTCCCCTAAAAACTTTGACAGGGGGTAATGGGATGTTTCTCGTTGATAAGGCGCTGCCGTACGATGACGGCAGCGCCTTTTTCAACCCTTCAAGACAGAACACGGCAGTATGTGAGCGCCGCAGGCGCGAGCGGACCGGAAGATGCGCACTCTTCCCCTTATCCACCCTGAATGGGTTCCAAGGGGCGCGCCCCTTGGCAGGTGAGTCCAGAGAGGGCGGAGTCCTCTCTGGCCGCCGGAGGCATTCTCTTTCCACGCTTAGAGCAGTTTCGCTTTGAGATTGTCGCTTAACGGCGGGCAAAGCCCGCCTACGCCAATCTCGCGGCAAGGATTTGAAGACAAATCCTTGCAGAGCAGATGAACATTTTCAATGTTAATCTGCTCTAATTCAAGGCAAAACGCAAAGGCAGCACGACCCACACGGGCACGGGCTTGCCGCTTTTCAGGGCGGGACGGTAACGCCATTCGGGCAGGGTTTCGAGCACGCTTTCTTCGAACGCGCCCTTGGGTTCGGCTTTGAGAATGGATATTTCGCCGGGCACGCCGTGCTCGTCAATGCGCATGCGCACGGTCACGCTGCCCTGGATGTGGTTGCGCCGGGCAAGGGTGGGGTATTCCGGCTTGGTTCCCCGCAGCAGCACGGGCCGCTGATCCACCTCACCCAGAGAGTAGGCGCCGCCGGGGCGGCCGGGGCCGCTGCCGCTTCCGGCGGGGGCGGATAACGCGCCCTCTTCCCGGCTCTCGCCGGAACCGGCCTGGGCTGGGGGGGTGGCGGGGGTTTCCTGGCTTTCCTGCGCCTCCTGACCGGCGGCCTCTTCTTTGGGGGACGGGGAGGGAGCCGGGGCGGGTTCCGGGCGCTTGGGGACCTTGCGGGCGGGGACCGGAATTTCGGCCGGAGCTTTCTTTTTTGGGGGAGGGGGTTGCTTGACGGGTTCCTTAGCGGCTTCCTCGGGCGCAGTCTTCGGCGCGGGCGCGGCAGGGCCGGGCGGCTGATCGCTTTCCGCCGCGCCGCCGCCTTCCCCGGCCACCAGGGAGACGGTGATCCCGCCGTCCAGGTAGGTGCGCTGGCTGCCGGACACGCCCGCCGCTATCCCGGCCAGCAGCGCGCAGTGCAGCAGCAGGGAAGCGAGAAAGGGCAGCGGGGTGCGCCGCCGGGGCGTCGCTTCCGGCAGCTCGGGCAGGGCTTCCGGGCGTTTTGGGGAGGGGGCTTCGTTCATAGGGGCCTGTCCGCGCGTCCCTCGGCGGGCAGGGCAACGCGCGGCATACCGGCTATACTCCATAAGGGGAAACCTTTGCAAACCGGCCACCCCCCTTGACCTATCATTGGGACCCGGCTACTTGAGATAGACCACTCATATTTCCGCCACATGGAAATGGAGTCGAAATCATCCTCGATCAACGGGCGGCCCGATGCCGCGCGGATGCTGAAAAACCCCAGGAGAAGATCATGGCACAGCCCAGCAGCGAACAAATCAAAAAAGCGGTCGAAGGGCGCATGGGCGCCTATCTCAAGGATCTGGAAGAGCTTGTCGGTATTGATTCCAACACCGGCAACATGGAAGGCAGCAAAAAAATCGCGGCCCTGCTCAAAAAGCGCATAGAGGCGGCGGGCGGCACCTACCACGAGCAAGTTTCCACGGAAAAGGGCGGCGTGCACGTGGTGGCCCGCTTCAAGGGCACGGGCAAGAAAAAGGCCGTGTTCATCGTGCACACGGACACGGTGTTCAACACCAAGGGCGGCGCGTTCCCCTACCGCTACGACGCGGCCACGGGCCTGGCCTACGGTCCGGGTGTGGGCGACTGCAAGGCTTCCGTGGTCATGGGCATGCATTTGGCGGAACTGTTCCAGGAACTGGGCGAAAAGCCGTTCAGCGAACTCATCGTCTACTACGACGCGGAAGAAGAGGGCGGCGGCTCCAAGATAGAGCGCGAAACCGCCGTGGCCCTGGCCAAAGAGGCGGACTACGTGTTCCTGGCGGACACGGGCCGTCCCAATTTCGGCGTGGTCACCAAGCGCAAGACCAACGGCAGCTACACCTTTACCATCAAGGGCGTGGACGGCCACGCGGGCAACGCGCCGCACGCCGCTTCCAACGCGCTGCTGGAAGCCTGCCACCTGGCCGTGAAGTCCGTGGCCCTCGCCAGCCCCATGCCCGCCGACCCTTGGAACTACAGCACGGAAGCCCTGGCCCAAAAAGGCATTCAGGACACGGGCCAGTTCATTCCGGACAACGTCATCAACGTGGCCGTGCTGACCACCGGCAACGACAAGCTCAACGTGGTGCCCGCCGACGCCGTCCTGAAAATCAACCTGCGCTGCTACGAGCAGAGCGAGCACGAGCGCATTGTGGGCGAGTTGCAGAAGCTGGCCGCCAACCCCACGGTGCCCGGCGCCAAGGTGGTCTTTGAGGGCAGCCAGGGGTCCAAGCCCATGGAAATGACCCCGGAAGCGCACAAGATGATGGACCTGTACAAGGCCATAGCCAAGCGCGAATGCGGCATAGACGCGGTGGAATGGACCGCGGGCGGCGTGACCATGGCCAACCAGACGGCCCAGGTCTGCCCCACCATTGACGCCGTGGGCGTGGACACCGACCCCATGGTGGAGCACTCCGAGCGCGAGTTCATGGACCCCAGGCTGTTTATCCCGCGCACCATCACCATGTATCATGTGATTCGTGAGCTTTGCGCTTAAGCGGCAGGCGTCTTTTGCCCCCTGGCTGCGTCACGCGGCGATTTTGAGCCAGGGCTGTACCATAAGAGTACTATCCCTGGCTCAAAAT
>JAVBNC010000037.1:0-8162 GCA_031551765.1 Desulfovibrionaceae bacterium | reverse complement strand
CAGGGAGACGATAAGGCCGATGTTCGGGCCTTCCGGCGTTTCAATGGGGCAGATGCGGCCGTAGTGGGAGGTGTGCACGTCGCGCACCTCAAAGCCCGCTCTTTCGCGGGTAAGGCCGCCGGGTCCCAGGGCGGAGAGGCGGCGCTTGTGCGTCACTTCCGACAGGGAGTTGGTCTGGTCCATGAACTGCGAAAGCTGCGAGGTGCCGAAGAACTCTTTCAGCACGGCGGACACGGGCTTGGGGTTGATCAGGTCGTGGGGCATCAGCGTGGCCACTTCCTGCAGGCTCATGCGTTCCTTGATGGCCCGCTCCATGCGCACCAGGCCGATGCGGTACTGGTTTTCCACCAGCTCGCCCACGGGCCGCACGCGGCGGTTGCCCAGGTGGTCGATATCGTCCGCCGGGCCGTGGTTGTCTTTCAGCTGGGTCAGCACCTGAATGGCTTTCAGTATATCTTCGTCCGTGAGCACGCGGGTGTCCAGGGACTGGGTAAGGCCCAGGCGCTGGTTCAGCTTGTAGCGGCCCACCGGGGAGAGGTCGTAGTAGTCCGCGTTGCGGAACAGGTTGTCGAAAAAGCTGGTGGCGATTTCCGGGGTGGGCGGTGAACTGGGGCGCAGGCGGCGGTAAATTTCCACCTGGGCGCTTTCCTTGTCAGCCGTCTTGTCCAGCACCAGGGTGTCGCGGATAGAAGAAGAGGTGTCCATGCCCCGGGTGTGCAGCACGGCCACGCGGGCAATGCCCACTTCGCGGAAGCGTTCCACCAGGGTGGCGGTAATTTCGTCCGTGGCTTCCGCCAGCACTTCGCCGGTGTTGGGGTCCACCACGTCTTCCGCCAGGAACAGCCCGACCAGCGTTTCCGGGGCCACGGGGAAGGACGTCACGCCGCCTTCCGCCATCTGCCGCCAAATGCGCTTGGTAATGGGCTTGCCCGCCTTGACCAGCACGGTGCCCGAAGCATCCGCGATATCCGCGAAGGCGTTGTCCTTGTGGTACATGCCTTTATCAAACTCCCAGGCGAGGCTCCCGTCCTTGTTCAGGATGAAGAACTCCTTCTGGTAGAAGCTGTCCAGAATTTCCGTCTTGCTCATGCCCATGGCCTTGAACAGAATGGTGGCGGGCATTTTGCGGCGGCGGTCTATGCGGACGTAGAGAATGTCCTTGTGGTCAAAGTCAAAGTCCAGCCAGGAGCCGCGCATGGGGATGATGCGGCAGGAATAGAGCACCTTGCGGCTGGAGTGCGTCTTGCCGGAATCATGCTCGAAAATGATGCCGGGCGAGCGCTGGAGCTGGTTGACGATGACCCGCTCCGTGCCGTTGATGATGAAGGTGCCTTTCTCCGTCATAAAGGGCAGGGTACCGAAGTAGATGTCCTGTTCCTTGATGTCGCGGATGGTGCGGTTGCCCGTGGTTTCGTCCACGTCGTACACCACCAGGCGCACCTTGATGCGTATGGGCGCCTCAAAGGTCAGGCCTTTGCTGATGCATTCGGCCTGGTCGTACTTGGGCTCGCCTATTTCGTAGCCCACGTATTCCAGGCTGGCGGTACGGTTAAAGTCCTCTATGGGGAAAACGGAGCGGAAAACGCCTTCCAACCCCTCATCCGGCCTTCTCTCGGCCACCCCTTCCTGCAGGAATTTGACGTAGGAATCCACCTGCAGGTTGAGCAGGTGGGGAATGGGAAGGGTGACGTCGATTTTGCCGAATTTCTTTGCGATTTGGCCCATGGGTTCACCTCAGGGAGATGGTTTCACGACAGGGCGCGCCGGGCATGGGAGCCGGCGACAAGCCCCTGGAGAAGAAAACACGCGTGACGACTGGGCCGCGGGGCGGCTCGGACAGGACCGGAATAAACAGGCGCCGCGCCTAGGAAGCGCGAAATGCGGGCGCACAATACATGCACCCGCCGCTGTACGGACCGGCGTATGAGAGAAATATGAGCAACGTATCGTCCGTTTCTGCAGAAACGTTTGAATTTCCAGTAGTCAACGCGAATTGGTTAAATTAGGTCAACTTCCAAAAAAAAGCAAGGAATTTATTTGCGCCAAAACAATTAAAAACAACTTTACCTTATGCACGGTTCCGGGCTTTTTGTCCATGAGAGTTTTGTGCTCGGTCACACGCGTTTGCGGCGGAAGAAAAAATGAAGTCCGGCAGGGCTGGAGAACCCGGCGTGTACGCGGGGCTGGGTCACCCACCGCGCCTTGCCGTTGGGGGAGCGGAGAGGCCCCCCCCTCCGCTCCGGCGGTTTTAGGCTTTCTTTTCTTTCAAGATGGCAGAGGCGCGGGTGGGGTTGAAGACCCCGCACATGCAGAAGGAAGCCAGCTTTTTGGCGGCTTCGTCGGCGCTCATGCGGCCGGTGTCCACGTCGTCCTGCAGGGCCTGGACGTACTTGGTGGGGATCATGTGGTGGCCGCACATGGTGGTGATGGACAGGGTCTTTTCGTCAGCCATCAGTTCTTTTTTGCCGAACACGCCCAGGCTGAAGTTACAAGCGTAGGGCTTGATCTTCTCTTCCTTGCAGATTTGGGCGATATCCTTGAGATAGCCGGCGATAAGCACGGACATGCCCAGCTCTTTCTTGCGGATGTCCCGCAAAAAAGCCACGGCCTTGTCCTTGGAAGAGAACACGCCCCGGATGCGGGAGGAATCCGTGAAGCCCTCCTTAATTTTTTCCGCCGGGCCCTGCATGATGGAGCCGTTTTTGGTGTCGCCCCAGTTGTCGCTGCCCACCACTTCGATGGTGGCGATATAGCTGAGGGCCGTTTTGACGAAGTCCTGGTCGTTGACGCCTTTGGTATTGTACACCAGCCAGCAGATTTCGCTGCGCTGCGATTCAATGGAGCCGGTTCTGAGCAAAGTATGGGTCATGGAATCTCTCCTGATTGGGCCTGATTGGGCCGGAAATTGGGCCTGAAGTTTGGTCAGAACGTGGCCTACAGCTTGGGGGGATACGGGCGGCCGAGACCCATGTTGACTTTGCCGCGGTAGGGCTTGGGAAAGCCGATGTCGTCCAGGCGGTCCAGCGCCTTGTTCCAGCAGTTTTCGTCGTCCACGTGCATGGTCAGGCCCACGGTGAACACGGTGTTGATGTCTTTTTCCACGCTCTGCATGGCTTTGACCACCTTGTTCAGGTCCGTGTCCGGGAAGGTGGCTTCAATGATCAGGGAGTGGACGTGGTAGGGCAGGCATTCTTCGCTGAGCTTGCCCGTGGCGCGGTCTTCCAGCACCAGGGCCAGAGGGGAACCGGAACCGGGGGGCAGTTGCGCGCCGGCCTTGGTGACGGCCATCAGGATTTTTTCTACATCGTACATATAGCAGCCCACACCCGGGCGGCCCACGTCAATGGTCATGCGGATGGTGCCGGGGGCCAGCGTGTTGTCCACGTCCACGGTTTTCACTTCCTGGCCGCCGCGTCCCACCAGGCCCTTTTTGATCGGGGTGTTGGCGGAAGGGTCGCTGAGAGAGTGCTGGAACTGTTTGAGCATGCTCTCTATCGGCGTCTTTTCAAAGGCGCCTTCCGGGCAGACGGGGCGGCGGATACAGACGAAACATTCCGTGCACACGGCGCTATCCACGCTGCACTTGCCGTCCTTATAATTGATGGCGCCGTCCGGACAGAAAATGAGGCAGTTTTTACAGCCTGTGCATTTGTCAGCGTTAATCTTTGCCATTCGTTTTCTCCATGGCGTAACAGGGTGGTGCGTAAGGGAGATTGGGACGCGGCGCCCGTTGCCGGGCGCCGCGTGTATCAGGCTAGATAAGGCCGATCAGCTTCCACCACAGGGGGCCGACGGCCAGGAAGACAGTGAGGAACAGGGTGGTGAAGCACAGGCCCATCAGCCACCAGGGTTTGAGCGGTATGTAGCCGGAATCCAGGAAAATGGGAGCGGAGCCGTTGCCGTAGTGGGTCAGGCCGCCCATCAGGTTGCTGCAGTAAGAAAGGCCCAGGGCCGCCAGCATGGGCGGGGTGCCCAGAGCCACCAGCACGCCCAGAAAGGCCGGGAACATGGCGGCGATGTGGGCGGTGTTGCTGGCGAAAAAGTAGTGTGAATACACGAAAATGGCGATCAGCAGCACAAAAGCCACGGGCCAGGCCATGCCGCCCATGGAACCGGCGATCAGCTTACTCATCCAGGCGATAAAGCCCAGCTTGTTCAGGAACCCGGCCATCATCACCAGGGCGGAGAACCAGGTCAGGGTGTTCCAGGCGCCTTTTTCAGCGGAAAGGTCGGCCCAGGTCAGCACCCGGGTGGCCAGAAGCGCGCACAGGCCCACCAGGGCGGCCACGGTGGCGTTGACCTTGAACAGCATGTCGCCGACGGTCCACAGGCCCAAAAGGCCGATGAACACGCACAGCATGACCCATTCCTGCTTTTTGACCGGGCCCAGCTCCTCCAGCTTTTTCTTGGCGATTTCCACGGCCTGCGGGCTCTGCTTTATCTCCGGGGGCCAGACGATGTACAGCACCAGCGGGATGAGGAACAGGCAGATCAGCGCGGGCACACAGGCGCCCACGAACCAGGTCATCCAGCTTATGGGCGTTCCGGCCGCCGTGGCGAAGCCGGCCACCATCAGGTTGGGCGCGGAAGCCGTCATGAACAGCGAGGAAACTACCAGGTTGCCCTGGAACACGCTGGCCATCAGAAAAGAGCCGATGCGGCGGCCCGTGCCCTTGGCGGGGTCGCTGTCATAGGCCAGCGCGGTGGCCATTTGCAGCGGAAAGAGAATGCCGCCCAGGCGCGCCGTGTTGGAAGGAATGGCCGGGGCCATAATAATGTTGGTGATGGTGGTGCCGTAAGCCAGGCCCAGCGTGGTTTTGCCCAGCTTGCCCATGAAGATGTAAGCTATTCTGTGTCCCAGGCCGGTCTTGATGAACGCGCGGGACAAAAAGAACGCCGCGACGATAAGCCAGATGGTGGTATCGCCGAAAGCGCTCAGGGATTCACGCGGGGAGACCGTTTTGGTGAAGGCGCAGAGCGTTATGGCCATCAGCGCCACTACGGCCATGGGGTAGGGCTTGGTGATAAAGCCCACAATGGTGGCCACGAAAATGGCGAACAAATGCCAGGCCTTGGGATTCAGCCCCTGGGGAACGGGCATGAACCAGATGGCCAGCAGAACCCCCACCGTAATCAGGTGGGGCATGTACTGCTTTAGGAGAGAGTCTGTTTGTTCCGGTTGGGTCCCAGCGGCGACGGCTTTTTCCATAACTCCTCCAAGTTGTTGTGGTAAATGAAATATCTGTGCACGCGTTCGTACATGCTTGTGCATAAAACCGGAGCGGAAAAGATTCCCGGCTGAAATTGCAAACACTATTCCAAAATTTAATACGCTGATAATGCACGGAGTTTTTATATTGATTTTCCCAAATAGGACTAATACAAAACCTAAAAAAAGCCCAAACAACCTAAACAGCTTTCAGGCTGGAGCCCCGTGTCGCCGTAAGCTCCCGCAACCTAACGTTTTCCAGTGATACATCGCGTCCGTGGCACCGGCTTTGCAACGTTTTTCTGCTGGTTTTCCGTTTTCCGAAGGATGAAAAAAAGCGGACATGTTCCGGGAACAGGAGGGGCGTTCATGAAGAAAAGTTTGTGCGTCGTCGCCCAGGGCGAAGTGGTGTGCACCACGCTGCGTGGCCAGCTGGAACAGCTGCTCGGCCGCTACGTCTCAGTCAGAGACTGGTGCCTGGACCTGCATGACGGCCCGCCCCCGCCGGATTTCGACATCTACCTCGCCTCCTACCACGAGGCCCATTCCTACCTGCTGGAGCACCTGCCCCAGAGCAGCACGGTGCTGAACGCGGGCCGCTTCATCAACCCCTGCAGCTTTGACCTGCTGCTGGACCTGCCGCCGGGCACCCGGGCCATTCTGGTGGGCAATTCCCAGGACAGAGCGGAACACCTGCTGCAGGGCATCAGGGATTTCGGGGTCACGCACATCGATTTCATTCTGCACTACCCGCGCAACACCCGCCCCCTGCCGCGCGAGATCACCCTGGCCGTCACGGCGGGCCGCAACAAGAACGTGCCGGACTGGGCCGCCACGGTCATAGACCTGGGCGTGAAGGAACTGACCCTTACCACCTACGCGGATATCCTGGCGGCCTGCGACGTGCCGCCCTCGGTGCTGGACGATATCGCCTTCACTTACATGGAATCGGTGTTCCGATGTACGCGGCGCCACCACCAGATGAAGAAAAAAGCCGCCGCCCTGGTGGCCCACGTGGACGAGGCCATCATCAGCCTGAGCCCGGTGGGAACCATTGATGGGGCCAACACGGCGGCCCTACGCCTGTTTGGCAAGCTGGGCGAATCCGGCCCCTTGCACCTGCGGGAGCTGTTCCCGGAGCTGCCCCTCGGCGGTCCGCTGCCCCTGCCGGAAAAGCCGGACGACATCCTGACCAAGGTGGGGGAGAGCTATTACGTGCTGCGCGCGGAAGGGCTGGGCAAGGGCGAAGGCGGCGAAAGTCTGGGCGCGGTGGTGAACATCAAGCCCGTGAGCAAGGTGCAGGAGCTGGAGAACAAGGTCCGCCGCGAGCTGAAAGGCGTGGGCAACAGCGCCAAGTACTCCTTTGACCAGATAGCCGGACGCTCCGTCGTATTGCAGGACGCCGTGGACAAGGCCCGCCGTTTCGCGGGCACGGAACTGGCTCTGCTGCTGGAAGGGGAGAGCGGCGTGGGCAAGGAGCTGTTCGCCCAGTCCGTGCACCAGCTTTCCCCGCGCCGGAACGGGCCTTTCGTGGCCATAAACTTTGCCGCCCTGCCGGAAATGCTGGTGGAAAGCGAGCTGTTCGGCTACGAGGACGGCGCGTTCACCGGCGCGCGGCGCGGCGGCAAGGCCGGGCTGTTCGAACAGGCCCACAACGGCACCATCTTTCTGGACGAAATCGGCGACGCCTCTCCGGAAGCCCAGGCCAAGCTGCTGCGCGTGCTGGAGGAAAAAGAGGTGCGCCGCATAGGCGGGGGCGGGGTGCTGCCGGTCAACGTGCGGGTTATCGCCGCCACCAACCGGAATTTGAGCCGCATGGTGCGGGCCGGGACTTTCCGCGCCGACTTGTTCTACCGCATCTGCATCTGTCCGCTGCTCATCCCCCCGCTGCGGCAGCGGGAAGGCGACGTGTTCCTGCTGGCGGAATACTTCGCCCGCGAGCGTTTCGGCCGCGCCCTCAGGCTGGGTCCCAAGCTGAGGCATTTCTTCAGCCGCTACGAGTGGCCCGGCAACGTGCGGGAATTGCAGAACGTGGTCACCTACCTCTGCACCGTTACCCCGGAAGGCCGCGCCTGCGCTCCGGAAGATCTGCCTCATTACCTGCACGGCGTGGAAAATGCGGCCACCCTTCCCGTCAGCCCGGACCCGGCGGACGAAGAGCTGTTCATCCAGGAGCTGAACCGGCGCAACCTGTTCGCCCTGGTGCGGGAAATACTGTCCGCCTACGCCAGCGCGGGCGCCAGTTCCCCCATGGGCCGCTATTCCCTGGACGCCATGCTCCGGGAACGCGGCCACAGGCCCCAGCCCTACCTGTTGCGCACCGCCCTCAGCGTGCTCAAGGAAAAAGGCTTTCTGGAATCCGGCGTCACTAAGCAGGGCACCCGCATCACCTCCCAGGGCCGCGACTTTCTGCGTTATTTGCAGACGCGCCGTGGCGCGTAGCGCTGGGGGAAGGGAAACCCCTTTTTCAAAAAAGGGGTTTCCCTTCCCCCAGCCCCCCACTCCAGGTGACGGCCGGTCCGCCGTCCTGGCGGACACGGCCTTTCGCGGCGGGATGTTGCGCAGGGCGTGCAAGCCGCCGGCGGGCGCGACCGCCGTCTCGCTGCGCGGATAAAGGCTTTTCTTGCGCCCCGCCGCTCCGCTGCGCGGCTGTCCGCCATCCTGGCGGACTTTCTTCGTTGCAACGGTGTTCAGGGGGGCGTCGTGCGGGAAAGGCGGTTCCGGCGGACTGCCGGTTCAGGTGAGACTGGGATATAGCGTAAGACTGGGGTTCCCTGATTATCCCCCCGTCAAAGTTCTTTGGAGGGGATAGGGGTGTGGGGGGAAGGGGGAACTTTGGTTTAAGAAAAGGTGCCCGTTGGCCCCCAATTTGGGCCGCGGGTTTTATTGCCTGTTTTAGTTTTATTTTGGCAGGCACGTCTGGTAGGGCGGGGCCACGGAAGAATCACTGAGA
>JAVBNC010000073.1:0-20168 GCA_031551765.1 Desulfovibrionaceae bacterium | reverse complement strand
GTCCTCGTTGTACGCTCCGTGTCAATGTAAAAAACTGTTTTAAAAAAAATTTTTGTCCCTTCCCCCGGACCTCCATCCCTTTTTCAAAAAACTTTAGCAGGTTGTGTGCGGAGTTCGCCGTTGACGCGGCGCATCGTGCGGCGGCGGGCTGTTCTTTGTCTGCTTTTCTGAAAAACCCCACAATACCAGCCTAAAGAGGACCTGACGGCCGCCGATGTGCCTATAGACAGCTTGTAATTTAACGGAACGGAGGCGCCCGTGGACATAACCATTACTCCGCACGCAAAGCTTGATCCGGTCGCCGCGTTGCAGACGGACGCCAAAGTGAACCTGACCGTAAGCTCGCCGTCGGGCCTCAGCCTGGATGCGGGCGTCAAAAAAAAGACGGAAGCCAGGCAAGCCGCTTCCTCCGGCTATACCGTGTCCATTTCCGAACAGGCGCGGGAACAGCTCAGAATGGAAAGCAGCGGCCAGCAGGAAAGCGGCGGCGGAAGCTCGTCCGGTGTTTCCTCCGGAGCCCTGGCTTCCGGCGGGGAGACGACCGAGGCTTCCGACTCGGCCCAACAACGCATAGACGCCATCAAAAAGCAGATCGAAGCGGTGCAGAAACGCCTGGAAAAAGCCCGGGAAAAGCTGGCGGAAGCCCAGGCCGCCCAGGCTTCCGGCAGGGAAGAGCCGGGCCCGGAAAACCCGGACGCGGCCGCCGCCCCTTCCTCGGCGGAAGAACCCCCGGCCGTCAAAGCGGCGCAAGCCGAGGTGAACCAGCTCACCGGCCAGCTTGCCCAACTCAACCACCAGCTTCAGGAAGCCATGAAAGAACTTTACGGCGTCGGCGGGGGCGGGGGCGGGGGCATTCAAGGCACACGCTGTTCGGGCGGACTCGGCAAGAGCCTCGGCCACAGCGTCGCCCACATCGGCTCGGGCACGGACCCCTACGCGGCGGCCAGAGCGGCCGAGCAGGCGGAGATGGGCGGAGGCGGCGGGAGCGTCAGCTTCTAGGCCGCATCGCGGATCAAAAACATCACCCGCAACGCGCCACGGCAGCCATACGCTATGGCGCGTTTTCCTCTCCCACAAGCTCCTTGAACTCTTTGCCGTTCCGCACCGGCGCGAACAGCGGGTCCGCCGCGATACGCCGCTTGAGGCCGGGATCCTGGACCATGCCTTCCCGCAGAATAGCCACGCAGGCGGCCGCATCCCCACGGGATGCGGCCAGCGCCGCTTTGGTATAGGGCAGTTTCGCCTTTTGGGCCGCCTGTTCCAGGAAATTCTCCCGTTCCGACTCTTTAGGGCCGCTGTTGACCCGGTAAAGAAGCATCAGCGCCCACTGGTCGTCCACCAGGGCCGCGGGCAGGGTTTCGTCCTTCATGCCCGCCGTGCGGCGGAACTGCTCTTCCGCCTCAGCGTAGCGCTGCCGTTGCGGAGCCGGGTCCGGGCTCAGGCGCGCCTCGTCCGTCAGAGCCCCGGCGTACAGCAGAGCGCAGGCCTTGCTCTCCTCTCCGCGCAGGGCGGCATACGCTTCGTTAAACAGCGAGGCCCGTTTCGCCGCATCGTCCGTGTGCGCGGCCAGGGCCGCGCAGAGCAGGCCGCGCTGCGGCCCCATGCTTGCGGCGAAAGGCGCGGCCCGCAGCCGTTCCAGCACCAGCATGGCCCTGCCGTAGTGCTCCTTTTGGCCCGGATGACGCCGCATCAAGGTCGCGGCGCTGTTGCCCAGCGTGAGCCACAAATGCGCGCTGTCGGAAGGCGCGTTCCCTTCCGTCAGCGGGAACAGCATCCCGCAGGCTTCCAGCAGGTCCCTGTCGCCCGCCGCCGGGTCCGCCCTGAATGAGCTGATGCTCATGAGCATGGTGGCCAGTTCTATGCGGGAACTGTCCTCTTCCGGGGCGCGCTTGTAGGCCATACGCGTCTGGTCCAGGCGGGCTTCCATTTCCTGCCGCCGGGATGCGAACTTGGCCGCGTCTCCGCTGGCGGCAAAGCAGGAATCCACGCCCGGAAGCAGCAAAAGGCAGGCAAGAGCGCACAGCGCGAGGGCGCGCGCCAACGGCAACAAAGGCAACAAGGCGGCAATACGACGGTGGTACATGGCAAATCCTTGAAAAAACGGCATGACAGGGCGCATGCTACTGCATGAGCGCGGCCTTGCACAAGCGTCTTGTCCGCTTTTCCGCCGGCGGAGAAAAGGCCGGAAGGGCGTACCCTCCCGGCCTTGATGCGAAAAACACCGCGCGCCGCTATGCGCCCTTGGCCCGCGCCGCCGCCAGGCTCAGCTCGCCCCCGGCCATGACGCTGGCGTATTCCCGCTCCGAAAGATCGTTGCGCACCCAGACGCTCTGCCCGCCTTCCATCCGCACGGCCATGCGCTCGCCCCGCTTGAGTTCCTTCATAGGAATGCGCAGTTTTTGCCCCTGTTCCAGCAGCTCATAGTCGGCCGGGTTTTCCAGAATCAGGGGCAGAATGCCGAAATTGAGCAGGTTGGCCCGGTGGATGCGCGCGAAGGACTTGGCAATGACCGCCTGGATGCCCAAAAACCTGGGCGCCAGGGAGGCATGCTCGCGGGCGGAACCCTGGCCGTAGTTGTCCCCGGCCGCAATAACGCCCCGGCCGTTGGCCTTGGCCCGCTTCACAAAGTCCGGGTCCACGCGGCTGAAGGTGGTTTCCGCCGTGGCCGGCAAGTTGGAGCGCAAGGCCATGGCCGCCGAGCCGGAAGGCATGATGTCGTCCGTGGTGATGTTGTCGCCCACCCGGATGAGCACCGGGCCTTCGATGAACTCGCCGGGCGGCAGCATGGGTGAAAGGGGCGCGATGTTGGGCCCGAAAAGAATTTCCACGCTGCCGGGGTTTTCCGCCGGCATAACGAAAAGGTGCCGGATATGCGGCGCGTCCGGCGGCAGTTCCGCTGTTTTGGGGGCCTGGCCCCAGGTGGCCGGGTCCGTGATTTTCCCGTTCAGCGCGGCCATGGCCGCCGTGGCCGGGCTGGCCAGGTAGACCTTGGCGTCCCTGGTGCCGCTGCGGCCCACGAAATTGCGGTTGGTGGTGCGCACGCTCACCGCGCCGGAAGCCGGGGACCCGCCGTTGCCCGTGCAGGGGCCGCAGGCGCATTCCAAAAGCCGCGCGCCGGAGGTGATCAGCGGTTCCAGCGCCCCTTCCCGTGCCAGCAGTTTCAGGACCATGACCGAACCGGGCGTCACCAGCACGTCCGTGGCCGGGTTGACCTGCCTGCCGCTCAAAAGATCCGCCACCAGTTTGAGGTCCGCATACGAGGAGTTGGTGCAGGAGCCGATAACCACCTGGTCCACGGCCAGCCCGTCCAGTTCGGCCACGGGCACCACGTTGTCCGGCATGTGCGGCTTGGCTATCAGCGGCACGATGCCGGAAAGATCCACTTCCAGCTCTTCGTCATAGGCCGCGCCCGCGTCCGGGCCCAGAGGGATGTAATCCTCCGGCCGGCCCATGGCGGAGAGGTAGGCCCTGGTCTGTTCGTCGCTGGGGAAAATGGAAGTGGTGGCGCCCAGTTCCGCGCCCATGTTGGTGATAATGCCCCGCTCCGGTACCGTGAGGGTAGCCACGCCGGGACCGGCGTATTCGAAAACCTTGCCCACGCCGCCTTTCACGGTCAGGCGGCCCAAAAGATGAAGAATGACGTCCTTGGCCGAAGCCCAGCCCTGGAGTTTGCCGCTCAGGTTTACCCGCGCCACCTTGGGCATGGTCAGGTAATAGGGCATGCCGCCCGTGGCCATGGCCACGGAAAGCCCGCCCGCGCCAATGGCCAGGGAACCCAGGCCGCCGCAGGTGGGGGTGTGGCTGTCCGCGCCCAGCAGCGTGGCCCCGGGTTTGCCGAAGTTTTCCAGATGCAGCTGGTGGCAGTTGCCAGCGGCGGCCGGGGCGTAAATCATGCCGTACTTCCGCGAGGCCGTGCGCAGAAAACGGTGGTCGTCCGCGTTGGGAAAGCCGACATACAGGGTGTTGTGGTCCGCGTAGTTCACGGTAAGCCGCGTCTTGATCCGGCTCAGGCCCATGAGGGCGAACTCCAGGCAGACGAGCACGCCCGTGGTGTCCTGGGTAAGGGTCTGATCGATCTTCAGCCCCAGTTCCCCGCCCGCCGTTGGGAGAGAACCCCCCGGCTCCAGGTGGGCCGCGATGATTTTCCGCACAAGGTTCAAGGCCATGGTATCTCCCTGCCAAAGGCATGGTCTGAGCCCGGCCGGAAAGCCTTCCGGCCGGGCTGGTCGCGTGTTTCTAGTACAAACCGACAAACTTCAGCCAGGCCACTCCCAGGGTGATGTGCAGCGCGTAGGTGCCCACCGCCAGGATGGCCCCGACTATCCACCAGCTTTTGACGTCATTGTAGCCCGCGCCGAAAAGCACGGGCGCCGGGGCGCCGCCGTAGTGGGTGGTCATGCCGCCGTAGGAGTTGGAGAACAGTAGCATATACAGCAGCGCGCCCATGGGCGCGTTGGCGCTCATGCCCAGGGTGAGGAACACGGGCATCATGGAGGCCACGTAGGCGTTGCCGGAAGCGAAAAAGTAGCGCAGGGCCACGCTTACGAACACGACCACCACCACAAAGGTGAAACCGCTCAGGCCGGGCGGGATGGCGTTCTTGGTGGCCACGGCCACCCACTTGAAGAAGCCGGTCTGGATAAGCGCCCCGGAAAGCCCGACAATGCCGCCGAACCAGATCAGGGTGGACCAGGCCTGCTTGTTTTTCAACATGTCGTCCCAGGTGATGATGTCCGCGATAATGCACATCACCAGCGCGCCTATGCCCACGACGCTGGCGTGCACTTTCAGCGTGTCGCCGAATATCCAGCACAGCAGGCTGAGAACGAAAATAACCAGCAGGGCCTTTTCCTTGGAACTCAGGGGGCCCAGTTCCTTCAGGCCCGCTTCTGAAAGGGCTTTGCCGTCTATTCTTTTTAATTCGGGCGGATACAGCACATAGACGAGCCAGGGGATGAGCAGCATCATCAGGCCGCCGGGCACGCAGGCCGCCAGCGCCCAGCTGGCCCAGCTCACGTCCATGCCGGTAATGCCCTTGCTCACGGAAATGGCCAGCAGGTTGCCGGCAAAGCCGGTCAGGAACAAATAGCTGCTGGTTTTGCACAGGTTCCATTCGGCAAGCATCAGGTAGGCGCCGACTCTGCGCGCCGTGGGTCCGGGGCGGGAGTCCAGCGTTTCCGCCAGGCTGGTCAGCAGCGGGAACACGGTGCCGCCGGTGCGCGCGATGTTGGAAGGCATGGCCGGGGAAAGAATGGTTTCCAGGCACATGGCCACATAGCCCAGGCCAAGAGTGGAATTGCCCAGCTTGCCTATCAGCAGATAGGCGATGCGCTTGCCCAGGTTGGTTTTAATAAAGGCCGTGCTGAGGCCAAAGGCCGAAAACACCAGCCAGGTGGTGCTGAACGCGTACCCCGCGCGCAGAATATCGTTCATGTTGCGCAGAAAAGCGGAGGAAACCATGATGGCGGCGAAAAGGATCACGGGTTCGGGCAGCGGCCGGAGCACCATGCCCAGAATGGCGCAGAAGTAAATGATGAACATATGCCAGGCCTTGGGGGTCAGGCCTGCTGGCGGGGGAATCAGGTACAGGACTATGCCTATGGCAATGACGGCTAAAAACTTTATCAGCTTGTCCCTGGTCATGCGTGCCTCCGTTCCGGTTGCTGGTATCCTCTCGCTGTGGCGGTGCTTCTGGCTGAGAACCCGCACTGCGCCGCGGCACACCCGCGGACGGCGTCAATGCACCCTTTGAGCAAAGTCCGTGCCTTCCCGCCAGGGGAAACCGAAGTGCCTGATATGCCAGACAGGCGGGGGAAAGTGAGTTCGGAGGCGGCTATATTTTGTTATTATATTTTGTTACCTCGAGATATCTCTTGTAATACTACATTGCGTAACAGCAATAAACGGCAAGGCGTTAACGGTTGTCTTGTAAAAGGAGCAACAACATGGCTGAAGCACGGCGCTTCCGTTTCGGGTTCGCTTCGCGCTCCGACGAACTGTGTGATCTTGTCCGGCAGTATATGCGCCATGAAGGCGACTGCGATATCCGCTACGAAATACTCTATCCTGGAGAGGAATCCCGGACCATTGACCAGTTTTTCGCCGAAGGCGCGGAATGCATTGTCGCGTACAGCGGGGGCGCTCAGGCCATGGGCCATTTCCTGAACCATTCCCTGGTGGCCATAGAGCGCACGGACATGGACATCATCAAGGGGCTGGTCTACGCGAAGCAGTTTTCGCGGCGCGTGGCCTTCTGTTCCTGCATGGACGAATTCCGCGACGTGGAGAACATGAAGACCATTCTGGGCATGGACTTGCGTCTGGTGCAATTTTCCGGCCCGGAAGAAATGCTGCTCAGGATAGAGCAGGCGTACCGTGAGGGCTATGAACTGCTGCTGGGCGGCGGACTGGCTTGCTCCCACATGATGCGCCTGGGCGGGCGCGGGATACTGCTCACCCCTTCTCCGCACACCATCCGCAAGGCCTTTCAGCAGGCCAAAAGCATCGCGCTGCAGAAACGGGATGCGGAAAGCCGCAGAGCCAGCCTGCTGGCCATTCTGGGCAAGCTGGATGACGGCGTTGTCTGTGTGGACAGCGGGGGCCTGCCGGTGTTTTCCAACCGCAAGGCGCACAGCCTGCTGCACCTTCCCGAAACAGCCCCGCCGGACGCCCTGAAAGAGCATTTCGCCTCCTTTCAGGTGCCGGAAGTGCTGCGCGGCGCGCTTTCTTCCGCTGAAACCATACTCTCCCAGAAAAATTTGGAAGTGCTGGTCTCCACTCTGCCTCTGCCCCTGGGCACGCAGGATCCCGGCGCCCTGGTGCTGCTGCGCGATGTTTCGGCCATCCAGAACATGGACCGGAAAATCCGCGCCACCCTGTACACCAGGGGATTTGTCGCGCGCTACGCCCTGAAGGATATTGCGGGAAACTCCGCGCCGGTGCGCCAGCTCAAAAATTCGCTCAAATCCTTTGCCGCCTATGACGCTTCCGTGCATATCGCCGGAGAGACGGGCTCGGGCAAGGAACTGGTGGCCCACGCCCTGCACGCGGAAAGCGGGAGGAAAAACCACCCCTTTGTCTCCGTGAACTGTTCCGCGCTGCCCGAAGCGCTTTTGGAAAGCGAGCTCTTCGGCTACGAGGAAGGCGCGTTCACCGGCGCGAAACGCGGGGGCAAGCTGGGCCTGTTCGAACTGGCCAACAAAGGTACCCTGTTCCTGGACGAAATCGGGGAAATCAGCCCCACGGTGCAACTGCGCCTCTTGCGCGTACTGGAAGCCCGCGAGGTCATGCGCGTGGGCGGGGACAGGATAGTGCCCATTGACGTGCGCATTGTCAGCGCTTCCAACGTCCCGCTCCAGGACCTGGTGGCAAGCGGCGCGTTCCGCGCGGACCTTTACTTCCGGCTCATCGTGCTCCACGTCCAGATTCCGCCCTTGCGGGAACGCATGCAGGATATCCCGCTGCTGCTGGAAAAATTGCTGGCGGCTTTCGGGAAAAAGCCCCCGTATCTCACCCCGGAGCTGTTGCGGGCCATGCGGGAATACGGCTGGCCCGGCAACGTGCGCGAGCTCTTGGCGGTTATGGAAAGCTACCTGATCCTGGACGGGGAAGGCAAAGCGGACCCGGCCCTGTTCCGGGAACTGCTGGCCAAGCGCAGCCTGCGCGGCGGAAACCGGGATGCACGGGCGGGCGGCCGCCCAGCGCCGGAAAAGATGCCGTTGGGCCAGGAGAAAATCCCGCTGATTCTGGAAGCGATCAAAAAAAACAACGGCAACCGCAGCGCCGCGGCCAGGCAGTTGGGCATCAGCTACAACACCGTCTGGCGGCTGCTGCGGGCGGCGTCCGGGGTATAGTTGTCGAAGCCATCCAAGAGTAAGAGCAGGGCAGCGCCCTGCTCTTACTCTTTATTCGCTTCGACAGCTAAAAACAGCCCGGCCGTGCGCCTCGCTTCGCGCGCAAAAAATTCCTCTCTCCTCTCCCGGGCTAACCCGCTGTGAGCAATCACGAAGGCAAAAATTATTCCGCCATCCGGAATCGAATTTCATTTTTCGTATATTGACAGGGGGTTATAGCTTCTTTATCAAATAATCTGGCAAAAAAATTCCGCGTAGCAGAAAATTTTTATCAAACCGCACTTCGCCCGCCACCACAGCCGAGAGCAAGGAGAGTGTCATGCCCAACAGACTGATAACCCTGGCAATCTGGATAGGGATACCCGTCATTCTGCTTCTGATCCCCTGCCCCGCCGGGCTTGATCCCAAGGCCTGGACGCTGTTCGCCTTTTATATCGCCGCCATTCTGGGGCTTATTTTGCAGCCTTTCGGCGAGGCGGCAGTGCTGCTGATAACGTTGGCGGTCTACAGCGTGTGCTTCAACGGCACGGCCATCGCGCTTTCCGGGTACAGCAGCTCCACGGCCTGGCTGGTGTTCGCGGCCTGCCTGGTGGCCAGGGCCTTCGCGGATACGGGCCTGGGCAGCCGTATCGCGTACATCCTCATCGACAAGTTCGGACAAACCTCCCTGGGGCTGGGCTACGTGGCGGCGTTCACAGACTTTGTCATCAGCCCGGCCACGCCTTCCAACACGGCCCGCAGCGGGGGCATCGTGTACCCCATCTTCAAGGTTATCGCGGTGACCTTGGGCTCGGAACCCGGCCCCACGGCCAAACGCATCGGGTCTTACCTTTCCCTGCTCTGCAACGGCGTCAGCCTGACCACGGCCAGCACTTTTCTGACGGCCAGCGCGCCCAACCTGTTGCTGTTCACCCTGGCGGGCAGCGTGCTGGGGGTGCAGGTAACCTGGGGCCAGTACGCCCTGGCGGCCATCGCGCCACTGTTCACCCTGCTCATGCTTTTGCCGCTGCTCTACTACAAGCTCTCTCCGCCGGAACTGAAAAAAATCGACAACAAAACCATAGCCACGCAAGGACTGGACAAGCTCGGCCCCATTTCCCGCAAGGAAATCATTCTGGCCGTGCTGTTCGTCATGGCCCTGGTGCTGTGGTCCACTTCCAGCTGGACCAAGGTGGACAGCGGCGCGGTGGCCCTGATTTTTGTCGGCGGCGCGCTGTTCTTCAACGTGGTGACCTGGGATTCCCTGCTCCAGGAAAAAAGCGCCTGGAGCACCCTGATCTGGTACGGGGCCATTATCGGCCTGGCAGGGGGCCTGGGCAGGCTGGGCTTTTTCAAGTGGGTGGGGGCCATTGTGGTCAAGTACATCAGCTTTACCGGCATGAGCCCGGCCCTGGTGCTGGTGCTGCTTATTTGCAGCAGTTTCCCGCTGCGCTATATTTTCGCCTCGGCCGCGGCTTACGTGGGCGCCATGATTCCGGTGTACCTCATGCTGGCCAAAGCGGGCGGCGTGCCGCCAACCCTGGCCGCCGTGTGCTTGTGCGCCACGGTCACTTTGGGCTGCTTTTTCACCCACTTCGGCCACGGGGTTTCCGTGGTCATTTACGGCGGCGGGTACGTGGACCAGAAAACCTGGTGGAAGATAGGCCTGGTCATGGCCCTGACGGCCAACGCGGTGGTGCTGGCCATAGGCTTTCCCTGGTGGGCTTTCCTGGGCCTCTGGTAGGCGGGGATCGCATCCGGAAGCCCGTCCCTTGGGCCTTCCGGCAAAAAATACGGCAACCTTCAGCGGAAACGAGAGAAGGAGTATGCGACATGGCTATTGTTACGCATGAAACAGATGTCCTGGTCATCGGCGCGGGTTTCGCGGGCAACAGGGCCGCCCTGGGCGCGGCCGCCGGGGGCGCCAAAGTACTGCAGACCGCCCTGGGCGCGGGCGCCAGCCACAACATCATGGGGTTCAGCGCCCCCGTGGTGGAAGGCGATTCCGTGGAAGTCATTTTTTCCGACGTCATGGCCGGCAGCCTGGGCATGAGCGACCCGGAACTGACCCGCATCTACGCGGAAAAAACCGCCGAACTGGTGCCGGACAGCGAAGCCCTGGGCGTGCCCTTTAAAAAGGACGCTTCGGGCAACATCGTTCCCCTGCATTCCCTGGGCACCACCTACCCCCGGCTGGTGCACCAGTACCAATGCCTGACCGGCCTGGAAATTCAGCGCGGCCTGAACAGGCAAATACGCGCAACGCCCGCGATAACCGTGCGCAACAACACCCTGATCACCGATTTGCTGGTGGAAAACGGCGCGGTGCGCGGGGCCTGCGGCATAGACAGCGTCAGCGGGGAATTCCTGCTTATCAAATGCAAGGCCGTGGTGCTGGCCGCCGGGGGCAGCGGGCGCATCCACCCCTTCACCACCTATCCCAACGACGTCACCGGCGACGGCATGGCCATGGCCTGGCGGGCGGGCCTGCCCATCATCGATATGGAGCTGCTGCAGTTCGAGCCCTGCTGCTTTGTTACGCCCAAGGCCATTTACGGCTACTGCAACCCCACCACTTTCCTGAAAATGGGGGCTACGCTCACCAACAGGCTGGGCCAGGCCTTTGTCACGGACTACTCCAGCATCCAGAAGGACGAGCTTTCGCGCATCATGCAGACGGAAATCCTGGAAGGCCGGGGCACACCCCACGGCGGCATTTTCTACGACGTGCGCATGATCCCGGAGGACGTGGTCAAGGTCAACCACTACGTGCACTACCAGCCCGCGCTGGACGAAGGCGGCATCGACATCTGCAAGCAGATTTCGGAAGTGGCCCCGGCCGGGCACTCCTTCCAGGGTGGGGTGGTCGTCAATGCCGACTGCTCCACCAAGGTGGCGGGCCTGTTCGTCGCGGGCGAAAACATGGGCGGCGTGCACGGGGCCAAGCGCATGGGCGGGGACGCGGGCGGCGCGGCCCTGGTGTTCGGCAAAATAGCCGGGGCCACGGTGGCCAAGGCCTACAAGCAGCTGGATCTCTGCGCGGATTCCCGCCTGGCCGCCCTGGCCGAGCCCACCCTGGCCCTGGTCAAAAACGCCCTGGCCCGCAAGGGCGACGACCCTTCCGCCTTCCGTGGCGGCATTCAGGAAATGATGCGCGACAAGGTCGGGGTCATCAAGTCGGAGCAGGGCCTCTCCTCCGCTCTGCACGACCTGGACGCCTTTGAAGCTGCCTTCGGCAGGCTCGCGGCCACGCCCGCCAGCCTGCGCGACCTGCTCTCCGCCCGCAACATGCTGGCCACCGCCCGGATGATGGCCCTGTGCGCCAAAGAGCGCAAGGAAAGCCGGGGCGTGCATTTCCGCAGCGACTACCCCAAGCAGGACGACGCCAACTGGGCCGACCGCAAGGTGGTCATTTCCCAAGGCAAGGACGGGGCCATGCGCTCCGAGGTTGTGGCGCGCAACGCGAAAGCGTAAAAGAGTGTAACCCCTGTCCGGCGCGGTACACTTACGCCGGACAGGGAAAAACCAGCGGACACGGAGGTGCGCCCATGCGCATGACACTGATATCCGAGGGCTTTCCCGGTAAAATGACCAGCGGCTACATGGGCTGGAGCAGCGTGGTGCTGGTGGAGCATGCGGGCAAGACCATCCTCTTCGACACCGGCGGCACGGACAAACGGGTGGACCTGTGCCCCGCCATACGCGCCGCCGGGGTGAAGCCGGAGAGCGTCGACTTTCTGGCCGTCAGCCACTTCCACCTGGACCACATTTACAACTACGACTATTTCCCCCGCGCGGAAATTCTGCTGCACCGGGACGAAATAGCTTACGCCCGCAAAGGCCAGGACCCCTGGCAGCCGCACCATCTGCTGGAACCCGTGGAAAAGACCGGCCGCCTGCGAGGCGTGACGGAAGGCGAAAGCCTCATCCCCGGCGTCAGCGTCATCCACTTGCCGGGGCACACGCCCGGCTGCATGGGCCTGGTGCTGGAAGACGCGGCCCTGCCGCTCACCGTGCTGGCCGGGGACGCCATCAAGACCATCGTGGAAATGGCCACGGGCAAGGCCCCCATGACCGTGGCCCCGGAAGCGACCTTTGCCAGCGTCAAAAAGGTGCGCGAATTCGCCAGGCAGGTCATTCCCGGCCACGACAGGCCCCTGCGCCTGGATGAAAACGGAGTCACGGCGCTGGCCGCCGCCCGGCGCACGCTGATCGTTCCGGAAGATATCGTGGACCGGGGCAAACCCCGCTTTCTGGAACTGACCCTGGAACCCACCCAGTTGCCTTTCGCCAACGGGTTATGACACGCCCTTCCGCCACCCTACACGGAACAACGGAACATCATGAAAGAAACCTCCGTGCGCAGCCTTGAGCGCGCCCTGTCCATCCTGCAGTGCTTTGACCTGGATACGGAAGAGCTGACCCTGACCCAGATCACGGAAAAGCTCGCCCTTGCGCCCGCCACGGCCTTGCGGCTCATCAGCTGCCTCACCCGGCTGGGCTTTCTGGACAAGAGCCCTACCAAGTCCTATTCGCTGGGCACCCAAGTCTACCTGCTCGGGGTTATCGCCAGCAACCATTTCAAGCTGCACCGCATCGTGGACCCCATCATGACCGGCCTGCGCGACAGCATCAAAGAAGCCATTTCCATTTACGGCATGGAAGGCGAATACCGGGTCTGCTACCACCATGTGGAGAGTTTGCAGAGCATGCGCTGCGTGGTGCGGGTGGGGGAACGCTTCCCGCTCTGGGCCGGGGCCGCGGGCAAATGCCTGCTGGCCTATGCGGACAAGGCCGTGGTGGATCGGGAACTGGACAAGCTGCGCGCTCTCACGCCCACCACCATTCTGGACCGGGAGAAATTCCGCCAGGAACTGAAACTGGTGCGGGAAACCGAGGAAGCCATAAGCTTTGGCGAGCGGGAAGAGGGCATCACGTCCATAGCCGTGCCCATTTTCACCAGCCGCAACCAGGTGGAGTACACTCTTTCCGTGGCCGCGCCATCAGCCAGGGGCACCAAAGAAGCCTTGGCCGAATTCATTGAAAAATCCAAGGAAGCCGCGCGGGCCATAGCCAAACAGCTGTATAACTAATTCCATTTCTATTTTAAATTTGCCGTATCTTTTATTGAAGCGCCCAAAAGGGTTGAAGCATCAACCATTATGGTTGGTTCGCGAAAGCAAGACACGGCGCTGCGCGCCGGGGCCGCGAGGCCGCTGTCGACGCCGTGGGACTTGCTGCAGCCAATATTTGACAAATTGTCTATTTTTATATAAACAGACGATACCCCATACGTACCTGAGGAGGAGACGACATGGCCAGCAAAACGGAAATCAGAACCCCCAAGGCTCCCCTGCCGGGCGGCCCCTATTCCCAGGGCATCAAGGCGGGCAACCGCGTGTATGTGGCCGGGCAGCGGCCCGTGGACGCCGCCACCGGCTCCATTCCCGAAGGCCTTGCCGCACAGGCCGTCCTGTGCCTGGAAAACGTCCGCCACGTCCTGGAAGCCGGGGGAGCGGGCATGGAAGACGTGGTCTCGGTGAACGTGTACCTGGCGGATATCGGCCATTTCGCCGAGTTCAACGAAATCTACAAACGCTACTTTTCCGCGCCCTTTCCCACCAGGACCACCATCAGCTGTTCCCTGCGCGGCATTCTTGTGGAAGTGAACGCTGTTGCCGAACTGTAATCGGAAAGTATTCCCTCACGCGGCGCGCGAGGCTGTCCAAAGGTTGACAGGAAATCAAATTCGGGCACCTTATTTTCCATGCATAGAAACTATACGCATGAACAACAGGTCCTTTTCGAGCAGCTGGAACAGATCGCCCAGGGGCTGGGCCAGACCCTGGCCCCTTTTTGCGAAGTGGTGATCCACGACCTGCTGGACCCGGAAAACGCGGTGCGGGTCATTCACAACAACCTCTCCGGCCGCAAGGTGGGGGACCCGGCCACGGAACTGGGCCTGGCGCGTAGGGCGGACCCGGAATACCCCCAGGTAATCGCCAATTACCCCAACAAGTTCGCGGACGGGCGCCAGGTCAAAAGCACCTCCGTGGGCATCAAGGACTCCACGGGCGCCTTTGTGGCCGCCCTGTGCCTGAACGTGGACCTTTCCATTTTCCAGGGCATGCGCGGCATTCTGGACCATTTCACCGCCCTGGCCGCCAACGCCGCCGCGCCTAAGGAATCGCTGGATCCCGCCGGGGCCGAGCTTATCCGGGCCCGCATCAACGACTTCGCGGCCCGGCTTTCCACCACGCCCCGCGCCCTGCGGGCCGCGGACAGGCGCGCCCTGCTGCGGGAGCTGAAAGAGTCCGGCTGCCTGGAACTGCGCCGCTCCATGGAAACCGTGGCCGGGCACCTGGGCATTTCCCGCGCTTCCGTCTACAACTACCTGAAATAAAATAGCTACCGCTCATGCGGGCGCATCGGAGGACAGCATGACCCTGAACAGCATCAGCACGCCGGCGGCCATTATCGACACCGCGCGCATGCGGGCCAATATCCGGCGCATGCAGGAACGCATGAACGGCCTGGGCGTCGCCTTCCGGCCCCACGTCAAAACAGCCAAGAGCCTGCCCGTCACCGAGGCTCAACTGGCCGCCGGGGCCAAGGGCATCACGGTTTCCACGCTCAAGGAAGCCGAGCAGTTTTTCGCGTCCGGCATCACGGACATTACCTATGCCGTGGGCATGGCGGCCGCCAAGCTGCCCCAGGCGCTGCGCCTGATGCGCCAAGGCTGCGAGCTGAAAATCATCACCGACAGCCTGGAGTCGGCGCGGGCCATCGCGGCGTTCGGCAAGGAAAACAACGCCGATTTCGCGGTGCTGATCGAAATCGACACCGACGGCCACCGTTCCGGGGTGCTGCCCGACGCGCCGGACCTGGCGGATATCGCCGCCGCTCTCAAGGGCGGGGGCACGCTGAGCGGCGTGCTCACCCACGCGGGTTCCAGCTACGATCTTTCCGAACGCGCCGCCCTGGAAGCCATGGCCGAACAGGAGCGTTCCGGCTGCGTGCACGCGGCGGAACGACTGCGGGCCGCCGGGTTCGCCTGCCCCATGGTCAGCGTGGGTTCCACGCCCACGGCGCTGTGCGCCAAGGCCCTGCCGGGGGTGACGGAAGTACGCGCCGGGGTGTACGTGTTCTTTGACCTGGTCATGCACAACGTGGGAGTGTGCACCAAGGACGATATCGCGCTGAGCGTGCTGACCACGGTCATCGGCCACCAGAAGGAAAAAGGATGGGCCATTGTGGACGCGGGCTGGATGGCCATGAGCCGCGACCGGGGCACGGCCCGCCACGGCACGGATTTCGGCTACGGCCAGGTCTGCGATCTTTCCGGCGCCCCCCTGCCCGGCTACATCATAAGCAGCGCCAACCAGGAACACGGCATCGTCAGCCTGGCGCAAGGCACGGACGGGCACATAGCCGAGCGCTTTCCCGTGGGCACGCTGCTGCGCGTGCTGCCCAACCACGCCTGCGCCACAGGCGCGCAGTTCCCGGAATACCACGCCCTGGCGGCGGACGGCGGAACCCAAGTCTGGCCCAGGTTCTACGGCTGGTAAACCGGACGGACCGGACACAGCGGGCTGCTTCCGTATTTCGGCATAAAAAGGCCGCCCCCTGCCGTAACGGCACGGGGCGGCCTGACGCGTTGCAAAAGCGTAAAGGCTATTTCCTATTTCCCGCAATAGCGGCGGATTTTCTCTATGACCATCCCCTCGTCAATGGGCTTGGCCAGGTGGTCGTTCATGCCGCAGGCCAGGCACTTTTCA
Organism: Desulfovibrionaceae bacterium; assembly: GCA_031551765.1. Taxonomy (GTDB): domain Bacteria; phylum Desulfobacterota; class Desulfovibrionia; order Desulfovibrionales; family Desulfovibrionaceae; genus JAVBNC01. The sequence continues at coordinate 4,558 of JAVBNC010000073.1, read as the reverse complement.
ATGTCTTCCTTGAACACGTTGGCCGTCATGGCCACAATGGGAATGGTCCGCGCCCTGTCCGAACCCTGGCCGCGAATGATCCGGGTAGCCTCGTACCCGTCCATGCCCGGCATCTGCACGTCCATGATGATGATATCGTAAGCGCCCGGAGCGGCGTTGAATTTTTCCACGGCTTCGCGGCCGTTTTCCGCCACGTCCATGCGTATGTTCGTCGCTTCCAGCAGGGAGATGAATATTTCCCGGTTGATGTCCACGTCCTCTGCCAGCAGCAGGGAAAGGCCGGAAAAATCAGGCAGTTCCCGCACGGCCCCTTCCCGCTCTTTTGCCTCCCGGCCCTTCAGGGTCCGGCGCACGGCCTCCAGAACGGCGGAAGGGAACAGGGGCTTGGGCACAAAGCGCCCGGCGCCCGCGGCGCGGGCCGCGCAGTCTATCTTGTTCCAGCGCAGAAACGAGGTGATGATGATGACGTTATCTTTATCCGCCTTTCCGTGCAGCTTTTGGGCCGCTTCCACGCCGTCCATGTCCGGCAGGCCGTCGTCCACGAAAATCACGTCATAGGGCTTGCCCGCGTTGCAGGCCGCCCTGGCCAGGGCTTCCGCCTCGCCGCCGCTGTCGGCTTCGTCCACGTCCAGCCCGGAAGGACCGGCCAGGGAAACGAAGCGCTCCCGCACGGCCCTGTCCCCGGCCACAACCAGCACCCTTACCCCGGCCAGGTCCGCTTCCGGCGCGGCGGGCACAACGGACGCGCGCTCCAGATCCACCGTAAATGTGAAAGTGGAACCTTTTCCCGGTTCCGAATCCACGTCTATGCTGCCGCCCATTTTTTCCACAATGCTCTTGGAAATGGCCAAACCCAGGCCCGTGCCGCCGAAACGCCGCGAAATGCTGGTGTCCGCCTGCTCAAAGGCGTTGAACAGCTTGGCCGCCTGCTCCGCGCTTATGCCTATGCCGGTGTCGGCCACTATGAAACGCAGCAGGCTGGAAGCGGCCTTTTTTTCCGCCTCCTCCACGGTCAGGGTGATTTTCCCGCTCTGGGGCGTGAACTTTACCGCGTTGGACATCAGGTTGGTGACGACCTGGGAAAGCCGCAGCTCGTCGCCTACGTACCCGACGGGCAGGGAAGGGCTCATGACCACGTCCAGGGTTATGCCCTTCTGCCCGATCTTGTCCATGAGCAGTTCGCAAATTTTGCTGAGCATTTTCTCCAGGTCCACGGCGCCGCTGTGCAGGTCGAACTTTCCGGCCTCTATCTTGGACATGTCCAGGATGTCGTTGATGATCCCCAACAGGTGCTCCGCCGAAACCCCTATGGTGGACAGGCAGTATTTCAGCTTGTCCATGTCTTCGCTGTGGCCGGCGATTTTGGTCATGCCGATGATAGCGTTCATGGGCGTGCGCATTTCGTGGCTCATGCGCGAGAGGAAATCGCTTTTCGCGTGGTTGGCCTGTTCGGTCACACGCAGCTGCATCAGCTCTTCTTCGGCCTTTTTCAGGTTGGAGATGTCGGTAAAGCTCTCCAGCAAGGACAGGCGGCCGTTGTACATGATCTTGGCCACGGACTTGACGATGGGGATGGCTTCCCCGTTGGCCTTGATGAATACCCGTTCCGAACGGTCCACGGTCTGGTTTCTGTCCATGATCGGACAGGAGCATTCTTCCGCCGGGCAAATGAACTTGTGGCAGCGCTTGCCGATGATTTTTTCCTTGGCGTCGCCGAACATGCGCACGGCCACCGGGTTGATGTCCACTATTTCGCGGGTTTCCGCGTCAACAATGGAAATGCCGCATTCAACATGCTCCCAGATTGTCGCAAAGCGCTCGGAGGCATCGTTCTGTGACAGCAGACTCATGTACAGGCCCCATTTCAGAAATATCAGCGACATGACGCGGCGCAGGCACGCTGAAACAGCGTTTCGAAGCCCCCCTCAAACCCGCTCAATGCAGACCACGACAGGCTATTTTTCAGCACACAAAAAATTCTTTATAATAGTATGCGATTTTCATAAGAAAGCAAGCAAGTGTATTGCGCTGCGCCCATTCAGCGCTTGTCATAGGCCTGCGGGTTGAGCACCCTGGACGAGCGCTCCCCGGCCATGGCCAGGCGCAACTCTTCCACGCAAATAGCGCCTGTGCGCTGCTGCGATTCGCGGGTCTGCGCGCCCATGTGCGGCGTGCAGACGATGTTGGGCAGGAAAAAAAGCGGGTGTGAGGGGGCGGGCGGCTCCTGTGGGAACACGTCCAGGGCGGCCCCGGCTATCACCCCGTTTTTCAGAGCTTCCGCCAGCGCGTCCAGGTCCACCACGCTGCCCCTGGCCGCGTTGCACAGGCAGGCGGTTTTTTTCATTTTCGCCAGCTGCGCCGCACCGATCAACGGCGTGCCCCCGCCGGGCACGTGCAGGGACAGAAAGTCCGCGCGAGCCAAAAGTTCGTCTTCACTTACCAGGGTCACGCCCAATTCCGCCGCCCGGGCCGGGTCTTCCGGCACGGTGTGGGCGATAACCCGCATGCCTATGCCCCGGCCCAGCCTGGCCAATTCGGAGCCGATGGCGCCCAGGCCCAGAATGCCCAGGGTTTTGCCGCCCAGTTCCCAGCCCTGGAAACGCTTCCAGGTGCCGCCGATCAGGTCCGCATGGGCCTGGGGGATGCGCCGGGCGAGCGCGAACATGCCGCCCAGCACCAGTTCCGCCACGGCCCGCGCGTTGCCGCCTGGGGAGTTGGCCACGGTAACGCCCCGTTCCGTGGCAGCCGCAATATCAATATGCTCCACGCCCACGCCGAACATGGACACGTGCCGCAGTTTAGGCGCTTTGGCCAGAAATTCCCTGGTCACCGGGGTGCGGGCCGTGACCAGATATTCCATGTCCGGGGCGTGCGCCATGAGCGCGGCCGAAAGATCTTGCGGCAGCATGGCGGCCATTTGGGCCTGGTCCTCGACAATGGGCACGATGCTCCAGCCCGTGGCTTTTACGATGTCCAGAATGGCGAAGTTGGGCCTCGCGGCGTGGATGACGGGCATATATGGTTCCCTTTTCAGTTTTTATAGTGCGGTATGTTCAAAAAAACCGTTCCCGGCCAGACCCAGCAGCGTCTGGGCCGCAAGGCGGCTTCCCCCTTGGCGCGGGGCCAGGTAGGCGGTGAAACGCTCCCGCACTTCCTGCCGGGGAACGGGGTTTTCAAGCTGCTCCAGCAGGGCGCCGGCCAGGCGGGAGGCATCCGGCACGACGCGGGCCAGGCCCTGGCTGAACAGCTCTTCCCCAACCCAGGCGAAGTTGGAAAAATCCGGTCCCACCAGAGGTATGACCCCGGCGGACAGGGGTTCCAAAAAGTTCTGGCCGCCCAGCGGGGCCAGGCTCCCGCCCACGAACACGGCATCCGCCCCGGCGTACAGGCCGCGCAGTTCGCCGAACCTGTCCCAGAGCAGCACATGGCCGGGCGGCAGGCTCTCCCCGTCATTCAGGCCGGAACGGCGCAGATAGGGCAGCCCGGCGCAACGCAGCCGCTGTTCCCAGGCGTCCGCGCGCTCCAGGTGCCGGGGCGCGAGCACGATGCAGGCCCCTGGCGCGCCCTTGTGCAGTTCTTGCAGCACAGGCGGCAGCAAAAGCTCCTCTTCCTTGCGCACGGAACCCAGCACTATGCGCGGCGCGCCTTGGGGAAAAACCACGGGCAGGGTCGCTGCCCCGCCCTCGTCCGCCTTCAGGGCGTCGAACTTCATGTTGGGCATGACGCCGACCCGTTCCGGCCCGAACAGAGCGGCAAAACGGGCGGCGTCTTCCGGCGAGATGGCCAGAACGCGTTGCGGCGGCGCGGCGGCCCACAGCCCCGTAAGCTTTTTATACCCGCGCAAACTCCTTTCCCGCATGCGGCCGTTGACCAGGGCCACGGGAACGCCCTGCTCCGCGCAGGCCAGGAGCAGGCCCGGCCAGAGTTCGGTTTCCAGCAGCAACACCAGCCCCGGCCGCACCTGAGACAGAGCGCGGCACATGACGGAAGGCTGGTCCAGCGGAAAAAAGCGAGGCGTGACGCGGAGTTGCGGCGCGTTGACCTCGGCCCAGTCCCGCGCGCCTTCCAGCACGTCCAGGCCCTGCCGGGTGCAACTGGTGCACAGCAGATTAAATACGGGTCCGGTGACCGGAAAAAGGCGGGAAAGTTCCTGGACCAGCTGCCGGACAAGGTAGGCTTCCCCGCCGGACGCGGCCTGCACCCAGCAGTGCGCGCCTTGCGGCCCGGCCCATCCCTGCGGGGCGAGGCGCTGCTCAAAGCCCTGGGACAGGCGCTTGTGGCGGCGCAGCACGGGCCTGGCAAGCTGCCAGGCCGCGCCGTACAAGCCGGTGAAGAGAGAGAGAGGAATCATGGCCAACCCTGGGTTACGGAGCCAAAAATGCCGCGATGCCGAGCCGAAAACTGCGTCGGAGCCGCATTCCCTTTATAAACACCTGATAAAGTTTTTTGAAGAGGGATGGGGGTCCGGGGGAAGGGGGGAACATTTTTAAAAAAAAGTTTGCCCCCGCCCCCCGCCGGTTTGAGCGCGGCCCCCCCCCCCCCCGGGGGCGCGCAAAAA
>JAVBNC010000147.1:0-9964 GCA_031551765.1 Desulfovibrionaceae bacterium | reverse complement strand
CCGTCGCTCGGCGCCCGCCCCGCTGGGGGCCATCTGTCCTTTTTTTTTTCCACTGGGGGGGGGGGGTCTCTCTTTTTTTTTCATTACGGCCCCCCCCCCCCCCCCGGCCCCCCTTCCCCTCTCCAAAGAACTTCACCTGGGTGCAATGAAGGGAGTCTCTTTGATGCAGCCACATCGTTCACTCCAGGTTCCGCTCCTTTCGTTTTACCAGCCCAGCGCGTCTTAATTATGAACTCCCTTCTCGCCCTACAACGCCGCCTTTCATCCGCGTTGCGGCCCGTATCCAAGGCTTACGCGGCCTGCATGCGCCTGCGCGCCAAACGCTGGCGCTCCCGCCTGCTTTCCGCGCCGTACCGGGCCGCCTGCCCCGTGGTTTCAGTGGGCAATATCGGCTGGGGCGGCAGCGGCAAAACACCGCTGACGGACTGGCTGCTGCTCTGGGCCGGGGGAAAAGACATCCGGGCCGTGGTGCTGACCAGGGGGTACAAAGCGAAACCGCCCTCCCTGCCCTTTCCCGTGCGGCCGGACAGTTCGCCTGAAGAAGCCGGGGACGAACCCCTGCTGCTGGCCCGCCGCCACCCCGGCGCGCTGGTGGTGGTGGACCCCAAACGCCCCCGCGCCGCCGCCTGGGCGGAAGCGAACGACGCCCCCCGCCTCTTTGTGCTGGACGACGGCATGCAGCACCTGGCCATGGGCCGGGACCTGGACCTGGTCCTGCTGCGGCCGGAAGACCTGGTGGAGGAATGGGACAAGGTCATCCCCTCCGGCTCCTGGCGGGAAGGGGCGGAAGCGCTTAGCCGCGCCGCCGCCTTTTGCATCAAGGCGGATCCGCGCACCTTTTCCGCTCTTGCGCCGCTTACGGCCCAGCGTCTGGCCCCGTATGGGGTTCCTGTGTTTCCCTTTCATCTGGCGCCGCAGGGTTTGTGCGCGCTGACGCCGCAAGGTGTCAGTTCCGAACTGACGCCGCACCTGGAGGACAAGGCTTACGTGCTAGTCAGCGGCGTGGGCAGCCCGGACCAGGTGCGGGACACGGCGGAAACCCTGCTGAGCGCGCCCCCGGCCCACCACGCCGTGTATGCGGACCACCACGCCTACACCGAGCAGGACGCGGCGGAACTGACCGCCTACGGCCTGCCCCTGGTGTGCACGGCCAAGGACGCGGTCAAGCTGGAGCCGCTGCTGCCCCTGTTCGGCGCGCTGCCGGTCTGGGTGCTGGAAGCCCGTCCGGTTTTCGGCACGGCCCTGTTCACCGACCTAAGCTTCCCGGAATGGTGGGAAGAGCGCTGGCAGGAACTGCAAGCGGCCCATCCTGCCCCGCCGCCCCTTCCGCCCCTTCCGCCCCTTCCGGAAGACGCCAGCGAAGCGACGCCGCCCCCGGCTTGACGTCCGCGCGCATTCCATCCCCCCACAGGTGACCCGCATGGCCCCCAAGAAACCCCGCCTCCAGCGCTCTCGCACGGCCCCGGACGAGCTTTCGGCCGAAACTCTCCTCACCGCTCTCAAGAGCGGCAACAAGCCACTTCGCCTGGACGACTTTCTGCGCGTGCTCGGCCTGCCCCGCAAGGCCAAAAAGCGCCTGGACGCGGAATTGGGCGCGCTGGTGGAAAACGGCACCCTGCTGCGCCTGACCGGCGGCGCGTACGCCATGGCCTCGCGCCTGCGCCAGGTTTCCGGCGTGCTGCACATGCAGCGTTCCGGCGTGGGTTTCGTCATGCCCGACGGAGATAGGAGCGGCGATATTTTCATTGCCCCGCATCAGATGCGCGACGCCTGGCACGGCGACCGCGTCCTGGTAGCGCTGTTGCCCGCCAGCCGGGGCAAAAGCCGGGAAGGCCTCATCCTGAGCGTGCTGGAACGCAACACCGCCGAACTGCCCGCCCGGGTGCTGCGCCGCGCGGAAGAAGGCATCTGGCTCTGCGAGCCCGCCGACCCCAGGCTGAGCGCCACGTTTCTGGTGGACGCCTCCGCCCTGCCCGCGAACCCTTTGCGGGACGATCTGCTGCTGATCCGCCCCGGCGAGGCCAAAGGCCCCGGTTTGTGGGAAGCGGAAGCCATCCGCAACCTGGGCAGCGAGGAAACCGTGGCCGCCCAGGAACTGACCGTCAAGGCCTCCCATGCCTTACCGGTCGCTTTCCCGGCCAGTGTGTTGTCAGAAACCGGGTTGTTACCCGTCGATCCGTTGCCGGAAGACCTGCAGGAGCGGCACGACCTGACGGCTCTGGACTTCGTGACCATAGACGGCGCCGACGCCAAGGATTTTGACGACGCCATCCAGGTGGAAAAAAAGGGCAACGGCTTCCTGCTGCGCGTGGCCATCGCGGATGTGGCCCACTACGTGCGGCCGGGCAGCGCTCTGGACCGCGAAGCCCTTGTGCGGGGCAACTCCTACTACTTTCCCGCCTCCGTGGAGCCCATGCTGCCGGAAGCGCTGTCCAACGGCCTGTGCAGCCTCAAGCCCCAGGTGCTCCGTCTAGTCATGGCGGCGGAAATTTCCTTCAACGCCAAGGGGCAGCCGGGGGACGCGGCCTTTTTCCCCGCCTTTATCCGCAGCCACGCCCGTCTGACCTATGATCAAGTTTTTCAAGCGCTTATCCAGAAAGACGAAGCGGCCCGCCAGGAGCTTGCCCCCGTCCTGCCCATGCTGGAAAAGGCGGAGGAGCTGGCCCGGCTGCTGGCTGAAGCCCGCGACGCGCGAGGGAGCCTGGATTTTGAAATCCCGGAGCCGCAGTTCCGCCTGGACGCGGCGGGCCATGTGCTGGACATTGTGCCGCGCGCCCACAATTTCGCCCACCGGCTCATTGAGGAATTCATGGTGGCCGCCAACGAGGCCGTAGCGCGCTTTCTCACAGCCAAGGGCGTGCCGCCGCTCTACCGTTCCCACCCCGCGCCGGACCCGGACAAGCTCAAAACGCTGTTCGCGCTGCTCAGCCGTTCCGCCCTGGCGGCGGGCCTGCCCAAGAACCCTTCCGCCGGGGATTTGCAAAAGCTGCTGCGCCAGAGCAAGGGCACGGACCAGGAATACGTGGTCGGCCGCCTGGCCCTGCGCTCCATGATGCAGGCCGCCTACACCACGGACAATCAGGGCCACTACGGTCTGGCTTCCGACTGTTACTGCCACTTCACCTCCCCCATACGCCGCTACGCGGACCTGGTGGTGCACCGCGCGCTCAAGGCGGCGCTGGGCACGCCGGATGCCGCGCCCCTGCCTTCCCCGCAGCGGCTGCATTCCGTGGCCGACCAGATCAACCTGACCGAACGCGCGGCCATGGAGGCGGAACGCGAAATCCAGCGCCGCCTGGCCGCTCTGTTCATGCTGGACAAGGTGGGACGGGAGTATTCGGGAGTCATTTCCGGGGTTACGGAAGCGGGATTTTTCGTGGAATTGCGGGGCGTGATGGTGGAAGGCATGGTGCGCCTCTCCTCCCTGCGCGACGACTACTACGTGCTGTTCCAGGACAGGCAGGAACTGCGCGGCGAGCGCACGGGCCGCCTCTTCCGCCTGGGCCAGCGCGTGGACGTGGCCGTGGCGGACGTGAGCCTGCCGCGCCGGGAAGTGACCTTCACGCTGCTGGACGGGGCGCGGGAAACGGGACGGCGCAGCGGCGGCAGACGGGAAGGCCCCAAGCAGCGGGCTTCCGGCAGGGCCACGGGGCAGCGTTCAGAGCGCGGCCCTGGACGGGACGCAAAACGCGACGCGGCCCCAAAACGCGCCAGAGTCAAACGCCCCAAGGGCAGCACAGGCAGGCGGCGGAGCGGGAACTGACCCGACGAGCTGTCGAAGCCATCCAAGGATGAGAGCAGGGCGCTGCCCTGCTCTCATCCTTGGATGGCTTCCTACAATTAAACCAACCCCAGCATCTTCCACCAGGCCACGCCCAGGGTCAGGTGCACAATGACCGAAAGGGCCGCGCACACCGCGCCCACGGTCCACCAGTTCTTGAGGTCCGGGTAGCCGGAACCGAACAGGATGGGGCCGGAAGCCGCGCCGAAATGGGTGACCATGCTGCCGTAGCCGTTGGAGAACACCAGGGCGAGCGCCAGGGTCATGGGTTCCACCCCGGCGGCCAGGCCCACGGTGCAGAACACCGGAGTCATGGACACCACGTAGGCCGTGGAAGAGGCGAAAATATAGCGCACCAGCACGCTGAGCACGATGATGACCGCCAGCATCACGTAGCTGCTGGCCCCGGTTTTGAGGTACACGGAAAGAAAGGCGGCCAGCCACACGAAAAACTTGGCCTTGGCCAGGGCCCCGGCTATGCCCACAATGCCGCCGAACCACATCAGGGTGCGCCAGGCGCCCTTGTTGCCCGCCATGTCGTCCCAGGTGATGACGTTAAAGACCATGCAGGCGCACATGGCGGCCACGGCGATATTGGCCTCGTTCAGCTTGAACATGGGGCCCACTATCCAGCCGATGAGCGCGACGATGAAAATGCCCGTGAGCACTTTTTCCGCCGTGGACATGGGGCCCAATTTTTCCAGGCCTTCCTTGGACAGGGCCTTGCCGTCGATTTTCTTCAGTTCCGGGGGGTAGAGCAGGTAAATAACCCAGGGGATGACTAACATCAGCAGAAAGCCCGGCACCAGCGCGGCCTTGAACCACAGCATCCAGTCTATGCGGACCCCGAGAATGTCCCCGGCGAACTTGGCGGCCAGCACGTTGGGCGCCATGCCGGTCATGAAGATATAGCTGCTGGTCTTGGTGAGCATATACAGGCTGACCATGAAATAGGCCCCGGCCCGCCGCCGCGTGGGGCCGGGCTCCGACCCCAGGGCCACGGCCACGCTGTTGACGATGGGGAAAATGATGCCCCCGGCCCGCGCCGTGCTGGAAGGCGTGACCGGCGCGACAATGAGTTCCAGAAAGGCGATGACGTAGCCCATGCCCAGGGTGGAATGGCCTATCTTGCCCATGAGGATATAGGCCAGACGCGTGCCCAGCTTGGTTTTGACAAAGGCCGTGCTCAGCGAAAAGGCAGCGAACACCAGCCACACCGTGGAAGAGGCGTACCCGGAAACCAGGATGCCGGAAAAATTCTTGAGAAACAGCCCGGACAGCGCCGCCATGGTCAGAATGACCACCGGTTCGGCATAGGGCTTGAGGATAAGGCCCATGATGGCCGCCAGATAAAACCCGAAGGTGCGCCAGGCTTCCAGCGAAAGCCCTTCCGGTGCCGGGAGCACGAAAAACAAGGCCGGAATGGCGCAAATGGCGGCCATTTTCAATAATTTGTCATTCTGCATCAGTGTTCCTCGCTACGGTCGTATGGCCTGTTTTTGGGCACAACACACCCTTTCGGAATATTTCACTGTTGAAACAATCCGGTGCGTGACGGCCCGAGCCGTTCTTACGAATATGAGAAGCCGGAACTTGCCCGGCGGCGGAAGTTATTCCGCCGCCGGACGTTATGCGTCAGCCGCGCCAGCCGGCCATTCTGGCGGCGATGAGCAGGGCTTGTTCGGTTGTAGTGGTGTAGGCGACGCCCTTGCCCGCGATATCGTACGCGGTGCCGTGGGCCGGGGTGGTGATGGGGTACGGGAGCCCGGCGGAAATGGTCACGCAGTACTGCGGGCCGATGAGCTTGAGCGCCACCTGGCCCTGGTCGTGGTACATGGTCACGATGCCGTCGAATTCTTTCTTCATGATGGCCCTGGTGGCCACGGTATCGGCGGAAATGGGGCCCTTGGCGTTAATGCCCTCTTTCTGGGCCTTTTCCACGGCCGGGGCGATCACGTCTATTTCCTCGCGGCCGCAGGTGCCGCCTTCGCCCGCGTGGGGGTTCAGGGCGGCCACGGCCAGGCGCGGATTTTCAAAGCCGTACTTGCGCATGGAGGAATCCGCCAGATGGATGGCGTCCATGATGGTCTTTTCGCTGATATTGGCCGCCACGTCGGAAATGGGGATGTGGCTGGTGACCCGGGTGGTCCAGATCTCTTTCATGACGTTGATTTCGCCGTGGGGCTTGGTCCAGTTCAGCTCCTGGGCGAACATGCGGTGTTCGTCCGGGTAGTTGAAGCCGCCCTTTTTCATGGCCTGCTTGTTCAGCGGGGCAAAGGTCAGGCCTTCAATGACCCCGGACTTGAGCATCTGCAGGCACTGCACCAGCACTTCGCCACTGATGCGGCCGGAATCCACGCTGACCTGGCCCAGGGTGAAACTGCTGGGATCCTGGTTCCGCAGGTCCAGCATCAGGGCTTTTTCACCGTTCCACTTGATGTCTTTTTCCGAGGTCACGGTTTTCACGTCCACGGACACGCCCGCGATTTTCGCTCCCATGTCCAGAATGCGCTTGTCGCCGATAAAGAGGGGCGTGCAGCAAGGGGAGAACATGTCCGCCGCAATCATTTTCGCGATAATTTCCGGGCCCACGCCGGTGGAATCGCCCAACATGATACCGAGAATGGGTTTTTTCATACAAACTCCGTTTATATCAGTCTGTTTATTCAGCGAATTTTTGCGCAGATCGCATCGCCCATGCCGCTGGTGTTGGCCTTGCCGCCCAGGTCCGGGGTGACGTCGGTCATGTCGTCCAGCACTTGCGTTGCCGCGGCGCTGATGGCCTTGGCGGCCTCGGCCATGGCTTTGTCGTTGTTGCGCATGGCCAGCCAGTCCAGCAGCATCTGGCCGGACATGACCATGGCGTAGGGGTTGGCCAGGCCCTTGCCCGCGATATCCGGGGCGGAGCCGTGCGTGGCCTGGGCCATGATGTAGCGCGGGCCCACGCTGACGCCGGGCGCCATGCCCAGGCCGCCCACCAGGCCGGCGGCTTCGTCGGACAGGATGTCGCCGAACATGTTGGTGACCACGATGACGTCAAAATTCTTGGGCCGCATGACCAGGTGCATGGCGAAAGTGTCCACCACCAGGGTTTCGAAGGTCACGTCCGGGTAGTCCTTGCTCACGTCGCGGCAGGCTTCCACGAACAGGCCGCAGCCCAGTTTGAACACGGTGTTCTTGTGGATGGCCGTGACTTTTTTCAGGCCGCCGCGCATGCGCGCCAGCTCAAAGCCGGAACGGGCCACCATTTCGGAGTTGCGGCGGGTGATGACCCGCATGGACAGGGCCATGTCCGGGTTGGGCATGAATTCCGAGGTGCCCTTGAACATGTTGCGGTCCGGCTGGAAGCCTTCGTTGTTTTCGCGGATGACCACCAGGTCCACGCCCTGCTGCAGGCAGGGCAGGCGCGGGTGCGACTTGGCCGGGCGGATGTTGCTGACCATGTCGAAATCGCGGCGGATGATGGGGTGCGGGTTGACCGCCTTGGGGTCGTTTTTGGGATAAGCCATATGGCCTATGGGGCCTAATACCCAGCCGTCCAGATCAAAAAGCGTCTTGTAGGTCTTTTCCGGAAAGGTTTCGCCGCTTTCCTTGTAGGAAGGAGCGCCAATGGGCAGCTCCACCCAGTCCACGGGCACCTTGTAGCGTTCCAGGGCGGTCTTCATGACCTTGACAGCCACAGGCACAACTTCCAGGCCGATATCGTCACCATTCAAAATCCCCAAGCGGTATCGTTTCATATGCACCCTCCTCGTGGTGGCCGTTGTCAGTATGGCTGCCGGGTCATTACAAAAAGGGTGCCAAAAATTTTCCTTTACAATTCCGCCGGAATCGCTTTTTGGTGGGGAAAGCAAACCTGCCTAATACGCCTATAAGTGCACCTAAAATAGCGGAGAGCGGCATGAAAAAAAGCCTGTGCTTCATCGCCTACAGCCAGGGCGTGTGCCGGAGCATCCAGGAACGGCTGGAAGAAACCCTGGGCGGGCTGCTGGACATAGCCACCTGGTGCCTGGAAACAGCCCCCGCCGCCAAGCCCGGCCGCCACGACCTGTACCTGGCCTCCCACCACAGCGCCTTTCGCGACGTGCAGCCCTATCTCGCCCCCTACGACAAGATCATTATCGCCAAGCGCTTCCTCAACCCGGTGAATTTCGAAGAACTGCTGCTGCTCAAGCCCGGCACCAGGGCCATACTCTGCGCCCGTTCCCGGGACCGCACGGAAATGCTGCACAACACCATCCAGTCTTACGGCATCAAGCACATCGAGCTGTTCCACAACTACAACGACGTGGAAACGCAGCCGCCGCGCGACGCGGATATCGCCATTGTGGCGGGAATCAACAGCCACATCCCGCCCTGGGTCAGCAAAGTCATAGACCTGGGCGCGAAAGAGATCACCCTGGAAACCTACACCAAGATTTTTGGCGCCCTGTCCATGCAGGACACGCTGCTCAACGATATCGCGGACAAGTACATGCGCGCCATTTTCACCATGACCCGCAAATACTACGAGATGAAAAAGAAATCCGAGGCCATGCTGCAGAGCGTGGATAGCGCGGTGTTGAGCCTGGACGCCCACGGTTTTATTGACGGGGCCAACGACGCGGCCGTGCATTCGTTCGGCCTGGACCGGACGCCGCGCGCCACCCGCGCGGACGAGCTGTTCCCGGAATACGCCCGCCTGGCCGAAACACACAACGGGACGCGCGGCGCGGTGAGCGACATCCTGGAATCCGGCGGCCAGCAGTACGCCCTGGCCGTGCGCCCCGTGCTGGATGACAGCGGCGCGCGTCTGGGTTCCGTCATCACCGCCGACCCGGTAAGCAAGGTGCAGGAACTGGAACAGGAAGTGCGGCGCAAGCTGAAGAACAAGGGCCACGTGGCCAAGCACAGCTTCAGCCAGATCGCGGGCACGTCCCCGGAAATCCAGAAGGCCGTCACCCTGGCCAGGCGTTTCGCCCGTACGGAGCTGGCCATTCTGCTGGAAGGGGAAAGCGGTTCCGGCAAGGAGCTGTTCGCGCAGTCCATCCATACGGAATCCGCCAGGAGCGGTGCGCCCTTTGTGGCCATCAACTTTGCGGCCCTGCCCGAAACCCTGGCCGAAAGCGAGCTGTTCGGCTACGAGGAAGGGGCCTTTACCGGGGCTCTGCGCGGCGGCAGGCCGGGCCTGTTTGAAGAAGCCCACAACGGCACCATTTTTTTGGACGAAATAGGCGACGCCCCCCTGGAGCTGCAAACCAAGCTCCTGCGCGTGCTGGAAGAAAAGGAAGTGCGCCATGTGGGCGGCCGGGCCGTCATACCCGTCAACGTGCGGGTGGTGGCCGCCACCAACAAGGACCTGGCCCAGATGATGCGCCAGGGCCAGTTCCGCAGCGACCTTTTCTACCGCCTCTGCGCCTGTCCGCTGCGCATCCCGCCCCTGCGGCGGCGCCAGGGCGACATGTTCATGCTGCTGCAGGAATTCGCCGTGCGCCAGTCCGGGAAAAAGCTCGTCCTGGACCGCAAGACGCAGGATTTTCTCGGCTCCTACCCCTGGCCCGGCAACGTGCGGGAGCTGCAGAACGTGGTCAACTACCTGTGCAGCATCGCGCCCCCCAACGGCACGGTGACCCTGGAACACCTGCCGGAATACGTCTTTTCCCATGCCTCGCCGCAGACGGACCTCCCGATGGCCGCCCCGGAAATGGGCGATATGGAATGGCGCCTTGCCCTGCTGCAGCGCAAGGGCATGCTGGAAACCTGCCGGGCCGTGCTGGCGGAGCTGGCCGCCATGGCCGCGCAGCAAAAAACCATCGGCCGCTACGCCATGCAGGAAAGGCTGCGCCTGCGCGGCCTGGACGTTCCGCCCCACAGGCTGCGGGCCTGTATCGCCTTTTTGAAGGAAGGAGACTTCGTCAGTTCCGGCGTGACCAAACAGGGCACCCGGCTCACGGACAAAGGCGAAAGCCTGCTACGGAAGCTGAGTGCGTGATCCTCCAGGGGGAAGAGTTAGTTGTCGAAGCCAATGAAGAGTCGAAGCAGGGCGCTGCCCTGCTCTCACTCTTAGAGCATTTCAACTTTTAAATTGTCTATGCGGATGAAATGCTCTGGCGTTGCGGAACGCAGTGCAGCAACGCCCGCGAGATTGGCGTAGGCGGGCTTTGCCTGCCGTTAAGCGACAATCTCATAGCGAAATTGCTCTAG
>JAVBNC010000152.1:0-26539 GCA_031551765.1 Desulfovibrionaceae bacterium | reverse complement strand
CCGTATGTGTTGTCACTGGCAAATGAAAGCATGTGGTCTCCTCTAACGATGCCTCCGGCGGCCGGAGGGGGCGGTAATCCGACGCCCGGGGGATGGGGGAAACCTTTCTTGGAAGAAAGGTTTCCCCCTTCCCCCGGACCCCCATCCTCCTTCCAAAGAACTTTGACGGGGGGGGTATGTCGGTCGTCTCTCTGGTAACGCGGTCCCGTACAATCGCGGCCACCGCCTCTTTCAACATATCAAGTCAATAAACGTCAGTATGTGAGCGCCGCGGCGCGAACAGAACGGCAGATAAGCACCCTTTTTTTAGTCACCCTGAAAGGGGTCCAGGGGCGCCAGCCCTTGGCGGGTACAGGGCGGAGCCCTGCTTTACCTCTTGGATGGCTTCGACAAAGTTCCGTAATACACCGCCAGCGTCTGGGATAAAAATTCTTGCTCGCTTAGACCGCGCATACGTTCTCTTTGGCGGCGGACGAGATCGGGACCCCGGCCTGGCTCGTCCAGAAAGCGGCGGATGGCGGCGGCAAGGGCAGGCACATCGGCGGGCGGGAACAGGGCGTCCGCATCCAGCAGGTCGGGCATGACGCCCACGTCGCTGCTGATGAGGGGCACGCCGCAGGCCATGATTTCCAGAGCGGCGCGGGCAATGGTTTCCGAACCCAGTGAGGCGACCACGCCCAAGTCCAGGGCGTTGACGCAGCCCCGCACGTCCGGGGTTTTGCCGGTAATGATCGCGCTGTCCGCGATGCCCGCTTCCGTGAGCCATGCCTGAACCTGCTCCTGGCTGACGGCGACGGTGGGAAAGCCCGCCAGCACGAGGCGGAGATTGCTCCGTCCTTCAGCGCGCAGGGCGGCCACGGTGGCGATAAGCTCTTTCTGGCCTTTGACCGTGTCAAAACGGCCAAGAATGCCCACGGCGCGCTCGTGTTCCGCCAGGCCCCAGGCGGCGCGGGTTTTGGCCCCGGCTTGCGGGTCCGGGAAAAAACGGGCGGTGTCCACGCCGCCGAAAATGGTGTGGATGCGCTTGTGCGGCACCTGGAGCAGGTCGGAAAATTCGCGCGCGGTGCGGGAGTTGGTGGCGACGAGCGCGTCCGCCGAAGCGTGCAGATGGCGGTTGACCGCGTTGGCCTTGGGCGGGCGCTGGTCCCCCCTGGTGCGCACCAGGGCGAAGGGGTACCCGGCGGCCTTGAGCGTGCTCCAGAGCAGGAAGGATTCGCCCCGGTGGCAGTTGACCACGTGGGGCCTGAATTCGCGCAGCAGCGCGGCGAGCGAGGCGGCGAGCCGGGCCAGGGTGAAGGGGTTGGAGCTGTTGAGCGGCAGGGGGGTGGGGGAGAGGCCCCATTCCTCGGCTTTGGCAAAGGATTCCGTGCCCGGCAGGGCCAGCACGCGCACTTCGTGGCCCGCGTCCCTGAGCAGGCGGGAGAGGAAGAGGCCGTACCAGGCCGTGGCGTTGAACCAGCGCACGTTGACCACCTGGACGATGCGGAGCGGGCGCGGGCGGCCGTCCAGAGTGGGCGCGGCCAGCGGGTCCCGCGAGTCTGGGCCGGTCAGGCTTTGCGCGGCCACGGGGCAGTCCGGCCGCATGCCGCCGGGGCAGGAGGTCACGGCCCCCCGGCAGCGGGTGCAGAGCGCCGGGGGCGTATCGCGGGGAGGCTGCGGCACGAGATATCCTTGGTTGGCGTGGCTGCCCCTTTGTGCCGCAAGTGGCGGGGAATTGCAATGCGAAGGAGCCGGCTCGCGGGGTCACGAACCGGCTCCTAAAAAGGCGTGAAAGCGCGGGCTACACGGTATAGTTGAGGCCCGTCAGGTAGCTGGCCTGGCCGCCGTCGGAATCGAAACTGGCGATCTGGGAAGCGAAGCTGGAACCGGAATTTTCCGTGGCCGCGAAAAAGGCTTCCACAGCCTGCATCTGGAGCTGCTTGCGCACATCCTTTACAAACTGCACTTTGTCGGAGGGCGCGTTGTCCGCGGCCCGCTTGAGGTTGGATAGCGCCTGGAGGTTTTGGAAGCGCTCCACCATTTTGGGATTGTCCTTGAGGTACTTTTCGATCTTTTCCTTGTCCGCGTGCTTGGTCACCACGCTGACCGTACCGTCGGTATTGGCCACCAGCTTAAAATCAATATCCTTGTCCACACCTAAGTCCAGCAGGTCTTTGCGCACTTCCGCGCTGAACAGCTCTTCCTGCTTCTGGCGGTATTCCTCCACGTCCGAAAAGCTGATGCTGTCGTAGCCCGCCGCTTTCATGGCGGCCAGGGCCTGGGACAGGGCTTTTTGCCCTTGCGAGGACATGATGCCGCCGCTGTAGGCGCTGGAGGCCCTGCTGGAGGCGCTCGACTTGGTGGTGGTCTGGGACGAGGATCCGGACTCGTCGGTTTCGCCGCTCATGAGCGAGAGCAGGTTCATGCTGTAGCCGTTGCTGACGGATGTGATGGACATGGTTTCCTCCCGTGATCCTTGTCGGGCGGCAATTGTTGCCGCGATAAACGCACACGGGAAAAATTGCATATTCCATGCCGTCATCCAGCAATATTCCGTAATAATTGCCTGTTTCTCATGGACACAAAAAAACTCCGGCCGCATACCAGGGCATGCGGCCGGAAACAGGATAAACGCCCCCGGCAAAGTTTTTTGGAAGGGGATAGGGGGTCCGGGGCCTAGTCGTACTTTACGGAACTGATTTTCATCAGCTTGTCCCAGTTATGGAAGGCTTCCATGTAGCGGATGGAGCCGGTTTTGCCGCGTATGGCTATGGAGTGGGTGACCGCGCCGGTGCCGGTGTACTGCACCCCGCGCAGGAAGGTGCCGCCGGAAATGCCCGTGGCCGCGAAAAAGACCTCTTCCGTCCGGACCAGGGTATCCACGGTGAGAGTGTCGGCCAGGGAGATGCCCGCGTTTTTCACGGCTTCTTTTTCCGGTGCGGACTGGGGGTCCAGACGGGCCAGGATCTGGCCGCCCATGCCCTTGATGGCGCAGGCGGAGATGACGCCTTCCGGGGTGCCGCCGGTGCCCATCATCAGGTCGATTTCGGAACGCGGGTCCACGGCCATGAGCGCGCCGGTAATGTCGCCGTCGGAATGGAGCTGGATACGCGCCCCGGCCGTGCGGATATCGTTGATCAGCGTGGCGTGGCGCGGCTTGTCCAGCACAAAGACCACCAGGTCGTCAATGTCCTTGCCCAGGGCCTTGGCTATTTTGGCCAGGTTTTCGGCCACGGGCGCGTCCAGGTCGGCCACGTCGGCGGCCTGGGCCGGGACCACCAGCTTTTTCATGTAAAAGCTGGGGCCGGGGTTGAACATAGTGCCCGCCGGGGCCACGCCCACCACGGAAATGGCGTTGGGCCGCCCGGTGGCCAGCAGGTTGGTGCCTTCCACGGGGTCCACGGCGATATCCAGGGCCAGGCCTTTGCCCGTGCCCAGGTCTTCGCCGTTGTAGAGCATGGGGGCTTCGTCCTTTTCGCCTTCGCCAATGACCACGCGGCCTTTAATGTCCAGGCTGTTGAAGCCCAGGCGCATGGCGTCCACGGCGGCTTTGTCGCCCGCTTCTTTGGCGCCCTTGCCCAGCCAGCGGGCGGAAGCCAGCGCCGCCGCTTCCGTCACGCGCATAAGGTCCATGGCAAGGTTGCGGACAGGGGCTTCGTGGGCGACGACCAAGGCGGGATTCATGAGCTGCTCCTGGAAAATAGTGATGGGTAAAAGTAAGAAATGCTGCTGCACAAGCTCTACAGGACTCAGGACGGATTTTCAAGGAAATGGATAAGGGCTGATGCAGTTGGTGAAAGAATCCGACCGGCGCCCTCAAAGGACGCCGGTCGGATTCTTTCGCTACTTTCGATAGGTACCCCTGTCGCGGGGGCCAGGGGGGGCATCCCCCTGGCGGGTGCAGAGCAGAGCCCTGCTTTCATTCTTTATTGGCTTCGACAACGTTCCCCATTCTTACCAGGCGAAAAGCGGAAATTTTCTGGCGAAACGGTCCACTTTCTTGGCCAGGGCGGCCAGCTTGGTGTCGTTCTCGCGCACGTCCACGGCTTCCGCTATCCAGGCGGCGACCTTTTTCATGTCTCCGGCCTTCATGCCCCGGGTGGTCAGGGCCGGGGTGCCCACGCGGATGCCGGAAGTGACGAAGGGAGAGCGCGTCTCAAAGGGAATACTGTTCTTGTTGACGGTAATGCCCGCCTTGTCCAGCGCGCCTTCGGCTTCTTTGCCGGTGACGTTCTTGGAGGTGAGGTCCACCAGCAGGAGGTGGTTGTCCGTGCCGCCGGAAACCAGGGTGAAACCCGCATCCCGCAGGCCGTCGCCCAGGGAGACGGCGTTTTCCAGCACTTGCTTCTGATAGCGGGCGAAGGAGGGCTTGAGGGCCTCGCCGAAAGACACGGCCTTGGCCGCGATAACGTGCATGAGCGGCCCGCCCTGGATGCCAGGGAAGATCTGGCTGTTCAGGGGCTTGGCCATGTCTTCCGTGGACAGAATCATGCCGCCGCGCGGGCCGCGCAGGGTCTTGTGGGTCGTGGTGGTGGTGACGTGGGCGTAGGAGATGGGCGAGGGGTGCAGCTTGGCCGCCACCAGGCCCGCGATGTGGGCCATGTCCACGAAGAGCTTGGCGCCCACGCTGTCCGCAATGGCGCGGAAGCGCGCGAAATCGAGCGTGCGGGGGTAGGCGCTGGCCCCGGCCACGATAAGGGCGGGCTTGTGCTCTTTGGCCAGGCGTTGCAGTTCGTCGTAGTCGATGTGCTGGGTGTCCTTGTCCACGCCGTAGGGCACGAACTTGTAAATGCGGCCGGAAAAGTTCACCGGGCTGCCGTGGGTGAGGTGGCCGCCGTGGGAAAGATTCATGCCCAAAACGGTGTCGCCGGGATTGATCAGGGCGAGGTAGGCGGCCATGTTGGCCTGACTGCCCGCATGGGGCTGCACGTTGGCGTATTCCGCGCCGAACAGTTTTTTGGCCCGGTCAATGGCCAGGTTTTCCGCCACGTCCACGAACTCGCAGCCGCCGTAGTAGCGCTTGCCGGGATAGCCTTCCGCGTACTTGTGGGTAAGCACGCTCCCCTGCGCCTGGCGCACGGCGGCGGAGACAAAGTTTTCAGAAGCGATAAGCTCCAGCTTGCTGAGCTGGCGCTCCATTTCCTGAATAACGGCGCGGCCCAGTTCCGGGTCCTGCAAGAATAACTCATCCATGGCGTATCCTTTATTTCTCCCACTTCTTATAGAGCATGCTCACGTTGGTGCTGCCGAACCCGGCGGAATTGCACAGCGCGTAACGCGGGTTCAGCTGCTTGGGACCGTCGCCCATGTAGTTGAGGTCGCATTCCGGGTCCGGCGTTTCGTAGTTGGCGGTGCCGGGCACCGTGCCGCTGTGCAGGGTCAGCACGCTGAACACGCTTTCCACGCCGCCCGCGCCGCCCAGGAGGTGGCCGGTCTGGGACTTGTTGGCGCAGATGGGGATATTGTAGGCGTGCTTGCCGAACACGGCCTTGATGGCCCGGGTTTCGCAGGCGTCATTGAGCGGGGTGGAGGTGCCGTGGGCGTTGATGTGGTCAATGTCTTCCGGCCTCAGGCCCGCTTCCGCGATGGCGTTTTTCATGGCCTGGGCCAGGCCGTCCCCGTTTTCGGCCGGAGCGGTGATGTGGAAGGCGTCGGAAGCCGCGCCGAACCCGACAACCTCGCCGTAAATTTCGGCCCCGCGCGCCAGGGCGTGGTCCAGCCTTTCCAGGAACAGCATGCCCGCGCCTTCGCCCATGACGAACCCGTCGCGGTTTTTCTCAAAGGGGCGGGAAGCGCGCTGGGGCTCGTCGTTGCGCGTGGACAGGGCTTTCAGAGCGGTAAAGCCGGAAAGGCCCATGGGCGTGACCGTGGCTTCCACCCCGCCGCAGATCATGGCGTCGCAGCGGCCCATGACAATTTCCGTGTAGGCGTGGCCTATGGCGTGCAGGCCGCTGGAGCAGGCGCTGGTCATGACCACGTTGGTGCCTTTGATGCCCGTCAGGATGGAGATCTGCCCCGGCGCCATGTTGGAGATGAGCATGGGGATCATGAAGGGCGAAACTTTGTTGGGACCGGCGTCCACCAGGCGGGAGTGGAAGACCTCAATGGTTTCCAGGCCGCCAAGGCCTACACCCAGCATGGTGCCCACACGATGGGCGTTCTCTTCCGTGATCTGGAAGCCGGAATGGGCCAGCACGGCAAGACCGGCGGACACGCCGATCTGCACGAAGCGGTCCATGCGCTTGGCCAGCTTGGGCGCGATGCCGAAGTCTTCCGGATTGAAATTTTTGAGTTCCCCGGCGATGCGGGTGGTGAATTCGGAAGCGTCAAAGCGGGTGACGGGGCCGATGCCGGATTTGCCGGCCAGCAGCGCTTCCCAGCTGGAAGTCACGTCGTTGCCGAGAGGGGTGATGGCGGAAAGGCCGGTAATGACAACACGGGTTTTATTCATGGGGCAATCCTTCCGAAAAGCTGCTGCGAGGGACGCGGGCCGTGTCCGCCCTGCGCGTGGGGTCTTGCGGGGAAAAGGCGGGACCGGAAACTATGGCGGTCCCCCAAAACGAAACGGCCGGAGAAGGGCCCGGCAGCCCGCGCGGGCTGCCGGACATGCTCCGTAACGCTTTTCTTCCCTGCCGGGTTACTGCTTGGAAGCGATATAGTTGATGGCGTCTTTCACCTTGAGGATTTTCTGGGCGTCCTCATCGGCGATTTCCAGCTTGAACTCTTCTTCCATGGCCATGATCAGTTCGGTCAGGTCCAGGGAATCCGCGCCCAGGTCTTCGATAAAGGAAGCGTCGGGCTTCACTTCGTCAGCGGAAACGCTGAGCTGGTCCATAATGATTTTTTTGACTTTTTCTTCAACAGACATGTGGCCTCCAAAATGAGCGGCACGGTTAAAAGGGTACGAGAAAAAAAGCGCCGGTCAACAATACATGCCGCCGTTGACGGCCAGCACTTGCCCGGTGATATACCCGGCCTCTTCCGAGGCGAGAAACGCCACGGCTTCGGCGACATCTTCCGCGGACCCGAAGCGCCGCAGAGGGATATGCTCCAAATATTGCTTGCGGACCTCTTCCGGCAGGGAAGCGGTCATGTCGGTATCGATAAAACCCGGGGCCACGGCATTGACCGTGACGCTCCTGCCCGCCAGCTCCTTGGCCGCGGACTTGGTCAGGCCGATAAGCCCGGCTTTGGCGCTGCAGTAGTTCACCTGCCCGGCGTTGCCCATTTGCCCCACCACGGAAGTGATGTTGACGATGCGGCCTTCGCGCTGCTTGGCCATGATTTTGGCCGATTCGCGCAGGCAGAGAAAAGCGCCGCGCAAATTCACGTCCAGCACCCGGTCCCAGTCCTCGTCCTTCATGCGCAGGATAAGGCCGTCGCGGGTAAGGCCCGCGTTGTTGACCAGCACGGAAAGATGCGCCTTGTCCTTGATTTCGTTCTGGAAAAACGCGGACACGGCGGCGGAATCGCCCAGTTCCAGGCAAAAGGCGCGGGCTTTGCCGCCGGCGGCCTCGATTTCCTTGACTACGGCCTCGGCCAGTTCCGGTTTGCTCACGTAGGTGAGGTAGACGGAAAAGCCGCGTTTGGCCAGCGTCAGGGCCACGGCTTTGCCTATGCCACGTGAGGCGCCGGTGACCAGGACAACTTTATCGCTCATGACAGTCCTTTTTTCAGCTGGAAATAACCTACGCCTGTACCAGAAAAGCGCGCGGATGACAAACCCTGCTTTTATCCCGGAATCGGCGGGCGGCTAGAAATCCAACAGCGCCGCGCCCCAGGACAGGCCGCCGCCAAAAGTGGAAACCAGCACCCGCATGCCCGGCCGGATACGGCCTTTTTCCAGGGCTTCCGTCATGGCAATGGGAATGGATGCCGCGGATGTGTTGCCGTGGGTGTCCACGTTGACGAAGACCCTGGAGGAATCAACCCCCAATTTTTCGCCCACCGCCTCAATAATGCGCAGGTTGGCCTGGTGGGGGATGAACAGGTCCACGTCCGCCACGGCCAGGCCGTTGGCTTCCAGCGTTTCCCGGCAAATGGCCGTCATGTTGCGCACGGCGTGCTTGAACACTTCCCGGCCTTCCATGCGCACGAAATACTCCGGCCCCACGGTGTCGCCCAGGGCGTAGGGCGCGCTGGTGCCGCCGCCGTCAATGTGCAGAAGGCGGCCCAGGGAGCCGTCGGAGTGGATGCGCACGTCGCGGACCACAGCGTTGCCGGGCGCGAGCTTGGCCGCCGTTTCCACGCTGAAAACAGCCGCACCGGCCCCGTCCCCGAACAGCACGCAGGTGCCGCGGTCTTCCCAGTTGAGGCGGGTAGACAGGCCGTCCGCGCCCACCAGGAGAATTTTGGCCGTCTGGTTGCCGCCCAGAATGTCCCGGACCAGGGAAACGCCGTACACAAAGCCGCTGCACACCGCGTTAATGTCCAGGGCAAACACGCCGTGGCAGCCCAGTTTGGCGGAAAGGGTGCAGGCCGTGCTGGGGCAGTAAGAGTCCGGGGTGCAGGTGGCCACCAGCAGATGGGTGAGGTCGGAAGAGGCAAGCCCCGCCTGGGCCAGCGCCCGTTGCGCGGCGTGCAGGCACATGTCGCTGGTGGTTTCGCCGGGCGCGAGATAGTGGCGCTGCTTGATGCCGGTGCGGGAAACGATCCATTCGTCGGACGTGTCCACGCGTTTGGAGAGATCGAAATTCGTGACAACGGCTTCGGGAACATAGGCTCCCATGCCGAGAAGAGTCGGAGAGTAGATCATGGTGCCCTTACTTTATGGCTTTTCCGTAGCGGCTCAGTTCCTCGTTGGCGGAAATGGTCTCCACCAGCCGCTGGTAGGTGCCTTTGCGCACGAAGGTGGCGGCCATGCGGGTGGCGCTTTGCACGGCCCGCGCGTTGGAACGGCCGTGGCCCACCACCGCGATGCCCTGCAACCCCAGAAGGGGCGCGCCGCCGTATTCCGCGTAGTCCACGAAGCGGGCGAAACGCTTGAAGGCGTTCTTGGCGAGAAAGGTGCCCAGCTTGGCCATGGGGGTGGCGAACAGTTCCCGCTTGAGCAGGCGGGAGAAAGAGGTGGAAAGCCCTTCCGCCAGCTTCAGCGCCACGTTGCCCACAAAGCCGTCGCAGACCACCACGTCCACGTCGCCCGTGAACAGGTCGCGGCCTTCCACGTTGCCCCGGAAATTGATGTTCTGGGCCAGCTTGAACAGCTCGTAGGTCTCTTTGACCAGCGAGTTGCCCTTGCCTTCCTCTTCCCCGATGGACAGAATGCCCACCCTGGGGGTGGGGAGTTCCAGCATGTCCTTGGCAAAGGCGTCGGCCATCAGCCCGAACTGGAAGAGGTGGTGCGCCTTGCAGTCCACGTTGGCGCCCACGTCCAGAAGCACGATGGGGGCCTTTTCCGTGGGCAGCACGGAAGCCAGCGCCGGGCGTTCCACGCCGGGTATGCGGCCCATGATGAACATGCCGCAGGCGACCGTGGCCCCGGAATGGCCGGGGCTGACCACGCCGTGGGCGCGGCCTTCCCTGACCAGGCGGCAGGCCACCTGAATGGAGGCGTCTTTTTTACGGCGCAGAATGTCGGAGGGCTTTTCGTCCATTTCCGCCACTTCCGTGGCGTTCACCACTTCCACGCGCAGGCCGGAACTGTCATGTTTGGCCAGTTCCGCCTCAACGGCTTCCGCCCGGCCGACGAGCAGCAGGGAAAAATCGCCCTCGCGGGCGGCGGCGAGCGCTCCGGGAACAGTCACGGGGGGGCCGAAATCGCCCCCCATGGCGTCAACGGCGACGACGGGCTCCATCCAGTCTATCCGGCCTATTCAGCGGAAGGCAGGGGAAGCACCTGGCGGCCGCGATAGGTGCCGCAGGCGGAGCAGGCGCTGTGGGGCAGGTTCGGCTCACCGCAGGAGCAGAGCACCACGGAAGGCACGGCCACCTTGTGGTGGGAACGGCGCATGCCCTTTTTGGACTTGGATTTCTTGTTCTGTTGCACAGCCATGACGTATTCTCCTTGCCGCTCCGCGCGGCCATGGGTATTTCAGCGGTGTACGGTAAACCCGCGCAACGCGGCCAGACGGGGATCGCCCTCGTCGTCCCGGCAGTCACAGGGGTCGGTGTTCCTGTTGGCCCCGCATTTGGGGCATAGTCCCTTGCACGCGGCGTCGCACAGCGGCTTGACCGGCAGGGCCAGGGAAAATTCCTCCCAGACGAGCGCCGCCAGGTTCAGCTCCACCCCCTGGTTTTGGGGGGCAAGGCGCACCACTTCGCGGTCCACGTCCAGGTCGTCTTCCTCTTTACCCTCGCCGGGCAAAGAAGGGAAGGGCTCAAAGCCGTCAAAACGCTGGTCCAGTTCCACCAGGGCGTCTTCCGTGCAGCGGTTGCAGGGCAGGGCCACGGCCCCTTGCATGCGGCCGCGCACCAAGACGCCCCCTTCCTGGGGCTGCACAAACAGCGTGGCCCGCAGGGGGCGCACGATAGTGCCGGGGATCTTGAATTCGGCCATGGGACCGGTCCAGACGGCCTGGTCTTCCAGCGTGAATTCTTTTCCCTCGGGGGGAATGCTTTGCAGCGAAATCCAAAGTGACGGCATATGTTCCTCGTGGATCGGGATTAGTACATGCGAACCTTTCGCCTTGTCAAGAAAAGGCTTGCTTTTTTGCCCGGCAGGGGATAGTAAACCCCCTTCTTAGGCCGGAAGAGCATATTCCCGGCGCTAAACAGCACCGCCCCCCGGCTTTCCGGGGTACATAATTTGGAGGTTCATCATGGCAAAGCAATGTGAAGTGTGCGGCAAAAAGCCCCAGGTTGGCCACCATGTGAGCCACTCCAATATCAAGACCAAGCGCCGTTTCAACCCCAATCTGCAGAGCGTGCGCCACCAGCGCGCCAGCGGTGAAGTGACCACCCTGCTGGTGTGCACCCGCTGCCTGCGTTCCGGCGCCGTGTGCAAGCCTGCGGCCCGCGTTAAGCCCGCCGCCTGAGAACACGGAACCATAGCATGCGGAAAGCCCCGGCCTTAAGCCGGGGCTTTTTTTGCGCAAGCGCGTCCGTTGATGAATTTCCGCCGGGCAGCCGTCTATCTGGGCGCCGTGCCTATGGGGACAGTGTTGCCCTTGCAGGTTTCCTGAACCATGCGCATGAGCAGATACAGCCTGTCAGGCACATGCTTCAGATTCAACGATTCCTTGGGCGAATGCCAGTTGCCGCCGCCCACGCCCATGCCTTCAATGACCGGCGCTTTCTGGAAGGCAAAGTTGGCGTCGGAGCCGCCGCCCATGTTCACGCGCTTCAGCGTGCGGCCCAGTTCGTTCTTGTAAATGGCCTCCGCCTTGTCGGCCAAAAGTTCGGTCTTGGGGTTGGGCTCAAAGGGAGGCCGCCCCACCCGGAAGTCCAGGGTGACCGTGCAGTCTTTGTCTGTCACGTTCTTGATGCGCTTTTCCATTTCCGACTTCACGCGGTCCATCTCGGAAACCAGCGACGCGCGGGCGTTCAGCGTGGCCTTGGCCGTGTCGGGAATGATGTTGGGCTTGATGCCGAAAGACCCCACGGTCCAGTTGGCGTCGGTCCACTTCTTTTCATCGCCCAGGTCCAGCATGTTCAGCATCTGGCGGGCCATTTCCACGCCCGCGTTGCGGCCGTCCTTGGGGTTTTCGCCGGAGTGGGCGGCCACGCCTTTCACGGTGATGGTGGCGTAGGCAAGACCCCGGCAGCTGACATAGATGATGTCGCCGTCGTCGCCGCCGCCTTCCATGGAAAAGACCACGTCGTGCTTGCCCGCTTCGGCCATGATCAGGTCTTTGGAGCCGATGGAGCTTCTCTCTTCGTCCGCATTGAAAACTAGACTGAATACGGCGAAATCATTGAACTTGAGGGTCTGCATCATGTTGACCAGGGCCAGGGCCCCGGCAATGCTGTGCTGCTCGTCGGAAACCCCGGGGCCGTAAGCGGCGTTGTTCTCAATGCGGAAGGGGCGCTTGGCGGCTTCTCCTTTGGGCCAAACCGTATCATAGTGGGCCACGATCATGAGCTTGGCCTTGCCCTTGCCCTTCAACCGGGCCACGATATTGTAGGTGCCCTTGCGGTTGCCCGGGGCTTCGATCGTGGTCACCTCCATACCGGCTTTTTTGAGCTGGGCCACCAGGTAATCTTTTTTGAGGTTGAGTTCGGGGATGTCGTCAGTGCCGGAATCCATGTTGACCAGAGCTTTGAGCTGTTCCGTGAACAACGGCATGGCTTTTTCAGAGGCCGCCTTGACCGCGGGATCCGGTTTTGCGGCAAGGGACGGGCTGGCTGCCAGAAACATACACAACAGGCTGAGGATGCATAGCCGAAGATGTTTCATCGTATCCCTCCATGGATGAAAGTGTCCGGGTAAACTGCGGCGGGCGTGGGGCAACTCGAGAGGGCGCCCTTTGGAAGACTTATACCGCAGCGGCGATTTTTTTACCAGCGGTAAGGGGCCTGCCCGTATCTCCCCTGCGGAAGGGGACTTCACATGCGGGCGTTGGAGTCTGCGGTGTGGCAATAAAAACGGAGGCGCCCTGCGGCGCCTCCGTTCATGGACTGATGGCTTTCTCTGGAATCAATGGATATCGCGCAGCTTGGGCAACGCTTTGACCATTTGCAGGCCCAGGCGCAGTTGGTTGTCCTTTTCCAGGAAGGCACGGGCTTCGGTATCCTGAGGGGATTCTTTGGCTTTGTTGTTCTTGCCGGAACGCACGGGCTGGCCCTTGTCGCCTTCCCCGGTCTTTTCCAGGTGGCCGGAGAGGTCCTTTTCCCGCAGGTTGAAGCGGGGCAGGGCGGTAGCTCCTTCCTTGGGCGTTTCAAAGGGCACCACCAGGTGGGGCTCAATGCCTTCCGCCTGGATGGAGCGGCCGTTGGGCGTGTAGTACAGGGCTATGGTCAGCTTGAGGGCCGAGCCGTCGGGCATGGGCACGATATTCTGCACGGACCCCTTGCCGAAAGTACGCTCGCCGATGATCAGGCCGCGCTTGTGGTCGCGCAGAGCCCCAGCCACGATTTCCGAGGCGGAAGCGGAGCCGGAGTTGACCAGCACCACCATGGGTTCCACCACGTCCGTACTTTGGTCCGTGGCCTTGTAGCTGCGGCCGCCGTCTTTTTCCCGGCCGCGTATGGAGACGATTTCGCCCTTTTTCAGGAACACGTCGGAAACGTTCACGGCCTGGTCCAGCAGGCCGCCGGGGTTGTTGCGCAGGTCCAGTACAATGCCTTTGATGGGGCCGCGCTTTCTGGCTTCCGCAATACCCTTCATAAGCTCGTCCGTGGTGTTGTCGCTGAAACGGGTGATGCGCACCCAGGGGTAGCCTTCCTCAAGGAAACGCGTTTTGACGCTGATAAGCGGAATGGCCCCGCGCGTGATGCGCACGGTGGACGGGGCTTTCGCCTCTTTGTGCATGATGAGCAGTTCCACTTCCGTGCCCTTGGCGCCCCGGATTTTGGAGACGGCTTCCTGCATGGTCATGTCCTGGGTGGGCATGCCGTCCACGGCCAGGATGATGTCGCCGGCCTTCAGACCCGCTTTATACGCAGGGGTGTCCTCAATAGGGGAAACCACGACCAGCTGGCCGTTTTCCGTGGAAATCTCGATACCGATGCCGAAAAACTCCCCGGAGGTCGTTTCCTTCATCTCTTTGTATTCGGTGGCCGAGAGATAGGTGGAATGCGGGTCCAGCCCCTGGAGCATGCCCTTGATGGCGCCGGTGACCATTTCTTCGTTGCTCGCGTCGCGCACGTAGAAGCGCTTGATCAGGTCGTAGACGTGGCTGAAACGGCGCAACGCCTCAAACCTGCTGTCGGCTTCCGCGGCCGCGGCGGAAGGAACGGGAAGGGCGATGCTAAGGACGGTAAGCAGGGCGACAAGCCGCAGCAGTCGCGGAAAACAGCGCATGGTAATTCCTCCAGAATCATGGCAAAGCCATGTACCGTAAAACAAGGGTGCACTATAGCGCAGAAAATTGCTTTTTACCACTGTTCGCGGAGAAATTAGAAAATTTCACCCGCTCCGGGCGCTCATTTTTTCTGCAGCCACTGCTCGGGGTTAATGGCTTTTTGGTGAAAACGCAATTCAAAATATAGGCCGGACGCATTTAACGTGGGCACAAAGCCCGCTTTGCCCACGGGTTCGCCCCTGGCCAGTTCCTGGCCCACGCGCAGGGGGCTTTCCGAGAGGAAGGCATAGAGGGAGTAATACCCGCCGCCGTGCAGCACAATGACCACCCGGCCGAAGCCGCGCAGAATGTCGTTGTGCACCACCTTGCCCCAGTGCACGCAGCGCACCTCCGCGTTCTGCGGCAGCGAAAGCGTGAAGCCCCGCACCGGCGGCGAGGCGCCCGGGTTGAAATGCACCCGCACCGGCCCTTCCGCCGGCCAGGGGATTTTGCCCTGGGCCTTGCCTATGTCTTCCCGCTCCGCCTCTTCTCGCAGGCGCAGGTTCAGCGTTTCCACCAGCTTGAGCACGTTGGTGAGTTCCGCTTCCGTATCCTGCTTTTCCCGGCGCAGGGCGCTGAGACGCTGGGAATAGCTGATGCGGCTGTGCAACAGCTCCTCTTTTTCCCGGTTCAGGTCGGCCAGGCGCTTTTCCACTTCCTCGGCCAGCGTTTCCCGCCGGTTTCTGATTTCCACCAGGGACTGCTCCTGCGCCAGCAAACTTTTGCGGTAGCCGTCCAGGGAGGCGAACAGCTCCACGGACCAGGCGTGCTCGCGGTCCGTCACCGGCCAGTCGGGCAAATCGCGGCCTTCCACGCCCAGGCGGCGGGAGTGCAGTTCCCACAGAGTGCGCAGCACCTCGGTCATGGTCTCTTCCGTGCGGCGGCGTTCCTGGTCCACCCGGTCAAAGCGCGTTTGCAGTTCCGCATCGGATTCGGCCAGTTGCTTCAGGCGGTCTTCGGTTTTGGAAAGCGCGTTTTCCAGCTTGAGGATGCGGTCTTCCGCCGCTGCCAGCCCCGCGTTGACGCTGCGTTCCTGTTCCGTCAGCCGGGTCAGGCTGGCGCGGCGCTCTTTGGCTTTTTCCTGCTCCACGCGCAGCTGTTTTTGCAACGCGCTCTCGGTGCGTGCCGCCGCGTGGAGGGAAGACGGCAGGAGCGCCAAAACCATGGCGCACACAATCGCCGCCAGCGAAAGCGGGCGTTTGCGAGGAGGGGTTACGGTTTCAGACAGGTTCGTGCTCAAGAAAGGGCTCCAGCGGGCACAGCGCGCAGCGCGGGGCGGGCTTGCGGCAGAAGTCCTTGGCAGTCCGCACCAGCAGCGCGTGGTATTCCCCGAACAGTTCCGTATCATGGGGCAGGCTGTCCATAAAGAGCTCGCGCAGTTCGTCGTAGCCCGCGTCCTCCCAAACCAGACCGTGGCGGTGCAGAATGCGTTTGGTGTAGGCATCCACCACAAAGGAAGGGCGGTTCAGGGCGTAGAGCATGATGCAGTCCGCCGTTTCCGGCCCTATGCCGCGCACGCTGAGCAGGGCGGGCCGCAGGTCTTCGTCGGACAGGCCGTGCAGGCAGGCCAGGGCCTGTTGCTCTTCCGACGAGCCGTCAAAGCAGCCGTATTCGTCAAGAAAAGAGAGGAAGTGCAGCAGCTTTTGCGTCTTCTGCTGGTAGCAGCCGGAAGGGCGCACCGCCTGGATCAGCGCTTCCCGGCCAAAGCCGCGCATGCCGGAAGGGCTGAGCGCCCCTGCCGCGCGCAGGTTGGCGATGGCCTTTTCCACGTTGGACCAGGCCGTGTTCTGGGTGAGTACGGCCCCCACGGCCACCTCGAAAGGGCTTTGCGCGGGCCACCAATGGCTGGGGCCCAGCGCGGCGGCCATGGCCTCGTACAGGCTTGCGAGCCGTTTGCCCTTGGGGCCCAGGCGCGTGGTGTCCATGATTCAGCTCCAGATCAGCGCCGCCCATTCGCCCATGTTCAGGCGGACGGGGGCGGGCAGGCCCAGGCCGGTGTACACCGCGGCCACGCTGTCCGCCTGGATGTCCAGGATGCCGGAAAGCACCAGGCAGCCGCCCGGTGCCACCCGGCGGATGATGTCCGGGGCCATGTCCTTGAGCGGCTGGGCCAGAATGTTGGCCAGCACCAGGTCGAAATCGCCGGAAGCCTCGTCAATGCTGCCGCGCCGCACGCTGAAGGCCGGGGAATGGCCGCCCGCTTCCACATCATTCAGCGCGGCGTTTTCCAGGGAATTTTCAACGGCCAAGAGGTCAATGTCCAGCCCCATGCCCGTGAGGCCCAGTTTGACGGCGGCAATGCCCAGAATGCCGGAACCCGTGCCCAGGTCCAGAAAGCGCATGCCGCTCTTGATGCGCCCCTGGTCCGCCAAGTTGGACAGCGCGGTGAGGCACAGGGCCGTGGTGGCGTGGTGGCCGGTGCCGAAAGCGGTTTTGGGTTCAATGATGATGGGCGTGCGCGAAGTGGCGGCGCGTTCCTTTTCCATCCAGGGGGCCAGTACTAAAAAGCGGCTGCCCGCTTCCACTGGGGTGAAAAATTCCCGCCAGGCCACGGTCCAGTCCGTGCGGGGCACGTTGGAGCGCGCCTGCGCCGCCTTGGGCAGCGAGAGGGTCACGGCCTGGGCAAGTTCGGCCATAAAGGCTTCGTTTTCCGCGTGCACAATGGCTTTCAGCTCTCCAGTGGGCAGCAGCTCTTCCTGCCAGCCGTAGGGGACGTGCATGGCCAGCACGGCGGCGAGCAGCTCATCCTGCTCTTCAGGAACGGTAATTTCCAGGCGTTGCAGTTCGGACATGAAGCTTCCGATGATTTTGAGGTGGCGTGAAGAGTCGGGCCTACAACCCCCGGGAAACAAGCTCGGAAAGACGGTCGGCGTCGTCCGGGTAGCGCAGGCCTTGGGGGGTGACGATAAAACTGTGCTCCAGCTGGTCGGAGCGGGCGTCGGACAGGGGCAGAATATGCCACAGGCTTTCCGCGCGCCCCACCACCAGGTCGCGCTGTTCCTTGCGGGCCAGCTTGAGAGCCAGGATGACGGTTTCCTTAAGGGTCACAGCATGTTCCGGAACGATGAGTTGACGGCCGCCAAACAATGCGGCCTCCTGAAAGGGAGGCCGCATGGCTGGTGTTGGGGAAAATCGCTTACTGGGCCTGGGAAGAGCAGCCACCCGAAGAAGCGCAGCCGCTGCAGCCGCCGCCCGCGCCTTCAAGCGCGTTGGCGGATTCCACCACAAAGCCCATGTAGGTGAGGTCCACTTTCAGGGCGCCGGTCTGGTTCAGCAGTTCTTTATCAACGCAGAAGGTGTACCCCTGTTCGTCAAACACCTGGTCGCCGTCGCCGGGGGCGTCCAGGGCCAGCGCCAGGCGCGGACCGCTGCAACCGCCGGGGGCAAGGTAGACGCGGACGGGAGATTTCTCCTTGTCGGCAAAATAAGCGTCCAGTTCCTGCCGGGCGCCTTCGGTAAGTTCAAACATGGTCCCTCCAAAATGATGGTTAGCACACAGATAAAGGCTGCGCCCCGCCTTGTCAATGCGGCCTTGCTTCAATGGCGCAAAACAGATAGATTTTTTGCCTACCCCAAGGAGGAGTACATGGACCGCCACACCGTACTGATGAACGCCGACGAGGTGGCCCGCACTCTGGACCGTCTCGCGTATCAGATAATAGAGCGCCGCAGCGCTTCCCGCTCTCTTGCCCTGGTGGGCATCCAGCGCCGGGGCGTGACGCTGGCGGGCCGCCTTGCCGCTATCCTGGGCCAGAAGCTGGGCCACACCGTGCCCTGCGGCGCCCTGGACATTACCCTGTACCGCGACGACTGGACCAGCGTGGGCGTGAAACCCGCCGTGGGCCCCACAAAAATCTCCTTTGACATCCAGGACAAGGACATCGTGCTGGTGGACGACGTGCTCTTTACCGCCCGCACCGCCCGGGCCGCGCTGGAAGCCCTGCTGGACTTCGGCAGGCCCAAACGGGTGGAGTTGCTGGTGCTTATCGACCGGGGGCACCACGAACTGCCCATTCAGGCGGACTATGTGGGCCGCACCGTGAACACTTCCCGCCAGGAGCATGTGGACGTGCTCGTGGCCGACCGCGACGGCCGCGATGAAGTACGGCTTCTCGCGGACTGATCCCTTTTACTTTTCGCTTTCGGCAAACCCGCCCGTTGCGTGTGTCATGCACAGCAACGGGCGGGTTTTTCTTTGTTCTTGCCACAGCGGGAGAGCCGGTTTTTTTGCAAATGGGCTTCCTGTCTTCTTTTGCCGTTGTCGATCACTCTCGAAAAGCAAGGAGAGAAGGGAGACTTGCTTAGAAAATGTTTTCCCTCTGCATGTAACAAGCTGAATCATTTCTACAAAAAAACCACATTACAGATGATACGTATCTTTTATGCGTTTGTGTATATAGAATTTTGTGATCTGAAACGTTTTTTCATCAAAAATAAAAAATGGGAAAAGGCAATTTTTTTTGTGCGGGCACTTTTCTTTTTTTAGAATTTAGTTATTGTGTGAACTAACAGTCACCCTTCCAGCGTGAAAGGGCGGCAACACTGTATCTTTTCGACAGGAGCTTTTATGTTCTCCAATTTGCGTACCGTTACCAAAACGTTGCTCCTGGTCGCCGTCATGGCTGCGGGCATGGGAATTGTCGGGTACGCCGGCATTTCCGGCCTGTCCGGAGTCAACGTCCTTACAGAGCGCCTGGCCACAAAGGATATGCCCGGCATTATTCTGGCGTCCGACTTTAACTCTCTTGTGCAGCAGTTGACGCGGGCGGAGAAAAACATCGTTATTGAACCCGATCCGAGACAATCAGAGGCCATGGCTCGCGCCCTGGACCCCCTCTATGCCCAGATGGATGAGCTGCTGCCCAAATTTTCGGATTATTTTTACGTGCCGGAGGCCGTAAAGCTTTCTGGCGAGTTGCAGAAACTGAAAAATGAATGGCTGGCCGTGCACAAGCAGGTCGTGACCCTGGGCCTGCACTCGGAATCGGAAGAGAATTTTACCAAGGCCCGCGTCCTTACCAGCGGCCTTGCCCGTGAAAAACTCACGGCCATGGAGCGCGTGCTCAACCGGCTTATGACCATTAAACAGGAGGCGGCGCGCAGCTCCAGCACGGAAGCGCAGGCCACCTATCTGGCCGCGCGCAACACCGTGTACGCCGTGCTGGCGGTGGTCATTTTGATGGGCATACTCTGCGGCTGGTTTTTTGCCCGCAGCATCATGCGCCAGTTAGGGGATGAGCCCGGGAAAATCGCCAGCTTGGCGGACGCTATTGCCGGCGGAAAGCTGGATACCGCCTTCAATTCCAACATTACCTTCGGCGTTTATGACGCCATTCATCGCATGGCGGAAAACCTGAAGCGCAAGATCGGCGAAGCGGAAGAGGAAAGCCGCCGCGCCGCCCAGCAGGCCGAGGCCGCCCAAAAAGCCACCAAAGAGGCGGAAGCGGCCACCATCCGCGCGGAAAGCGCCAAGCGCGAAGGCATGCATGCCGCCGCCGAGCAGCTTTCCAGCGTTGTGGAGCGCATGACCAGCGCGGCGGAAGAGCTTTCCGCCCAGGTGGAGGAAGCCAGCAGAGGGGCGGACATGCAGCGCGGCAAGGTTACGGAAACCGCCACGGCCATGGAGGAAATGAACGCCACCGTGCTGGAAGTGGCGCGCAACGCCTCCACGGCTTCCAACTTTTCCGCCCAGGCACGGGACAAGGCTCTGGAAGGCGCGGGCATTGTCAATAAGGTGGTGCAGGCCATAGGCCAGGTGGAAAGCCAGTCTTCCTCGCTCAAGTCGGAAATGGAAGAGCTGGGCAAGCAGGCCGAGGATATCGGGCAGGTCATGGGCGTGATTTCCGATATCGCGGACCAGACCAACCTGCTGGCGCTGAACGCCGCCATTGAGGCGGCCCGGGCCGGGGAAGCGGGGCGCGGCTTTGCCGTGGTAGCCGACGAAGTGCGCAAACTGGCGGAAAAGACCATGCAGGCCACCAAGCAGGTGGGCGACGCCATTGGCGGCATACAGCAGGGCGCGCGGCGCAGCATGGCCAGCGTGGACAATTCCGTGAAGAATATTGTGGAAACCACGGAACTGGCACGCAGTTCCGGGAGTGCGCTGACCGAAATCGTCACTCTGGTGGAAACGGCGGCCGACCAGGTGCGCTCCATTGCCACGGCCAGCGAGGAACAGTCCGCGGCCAGCGAGGAAATAACCCGGTCCATGGAACAGGTGAACGCCGTGTCCAACGAGCTGTCCACGGCCATGGGAGAATCCGCGCAGGCTGTTTCCGAAGTGGCGCGGCAGTCGCAAACCATTCAGCGGGTTATCGTTGAAATGAAGAACGCTTAGAGCGCGTTGTTTTTATCACAGAAAGCAGTCGCGCAAGGGCGCGGGTGGGTTCCCCCCTCCCGCGCCTTTCTTTTTAGATCGGCATGGGAGAAGGTGTATTATTTTTGCCGTCAAGCCGGGGCTTGACCGGAACAGGCCGGAGTCCTAGATGTAATGCTCGTAAGAAAAGCACCAGCGCGGGGCTCGCCCCGCCCAACCCCTGAGAGGTACGCCATGGCTCCCGTATATGAAGACAACTCCCGCTCCATAGGCAATACTCCTTTGGTGAAACTAAACCGCGTGGCCGGCTCCAAAGCCACGGTGCTGGTCAAGGTGGAAGGGCGCAACCCCTCCTATTCCGTCAAATGCCGCGTGGGCGCGGCGCTGATCTGGGATGCGGAGGCGCGCGGCGTTCTCAAGCCAGGCGGCATGATTGTGGAACCCACCAGCGGAAATACCGGCATAGCGCTGGCCTATGTGGCGGCGGCCAAGGGCTACCCCCTGACCCTGACCATGCCGGAAACCATGAGCCTGGAACGGCGGCGCGTGCTGGCTTTTCTGGGCGCCAAGCTTGTGCTGACCCCCGGCGCGGAAGGCATGGCCGGGGCCATACGCAAGGCGGAAGAACTGGCTGCTTCCGACCCCCGCTATTTTATGCCCCAGCAGTTCAAAAACCCGGCCAACCCGGCCATCCATGAAAAGACCACCGGCCCGGAAATTTGGAAAGACACGGCGGGCGGCGTGGACGTGCTGGTGTCCGGCGTGGGCACCGGCGGCACCATCAGCGGCATTTCGCGCTATATTAAAAAAACTTGCGGCAAACCCATCATTTCCGTGGCCGTGGAGCCGGACACCAGCCCGGTCATCACCCAGCGCCTGGCCGGGGAGCCGCTCAAGCCCGGTCCGCACAAGATTCAGGGCATAGGCGCGGGCTTCATTCCCGATACCCTGGATATTTCCTTGATCGACCGCGCGGAGTTGATAAGTGGTGATGAATCCATCGCTTTTGCCCGGCGCCTGGCGAAGGAAGAGGGCATTCTGGCGGGCATCTCCTCCGGGGCCGCGGCCGCGGTGGCCGCGCGCCTGGCGGCGCAGCCGGAGTTCGCGGGCAAGACCATTGTGGCCATTCTGCCGGACGCGGCGGAGCGCTACCTCTCGTCCGCGCTGTTTGAAGGGGGAGAAGGGTAATATTTCTCACGGGAAAGCGCGCGGCCGGGGACATGTTCCGTTCCCGCGCGCTTTTTCGCGGGTCGGCGAAACCGGCGGTGTTTTGCGAGTATTCTCTCAGGCGGGGGTAGCGGGGAAAGCGTCTTCCGGCATTGCGCTGGCGTCGGATGCGCAGTCCCACAGGCGGAGTGCGTCGGTAATGCCCTGCACGCCGGCCACGCAACTGACGCTTTCCAGGGCCGCGCGACGCTGCTCTTCGTTTTCGATGCTGCCGTGCAGCGTGACAACGCCCTGGTCGGCCGTGACCGTGATGGCGCTGTAGCTGGTGCTGACATGGACGGCCAGCGCGTTGCGGGCGAGCCCCGCAAGCAGGATATCTTCGGGAGAGGAAGCTATAGGCTGTGTGTCAATAAACATGACGAGGTCCTCCTACTAAAGATGGGGATCCATTTTATATATAAGACAGCACGTTCTCCTTGTGGAGAGAAGGAACTTACTATATCACAATTATGGTTAAAAGGAAGCGTTATGTTTGAAAATATTTCTTATGCCCGCGCCCGGGAGGCCGTTGCCTTGGGTATGAAGTTGGCGGAGGAGGATTTTGGCCGTCCCGTTTGCGTTGCCGTCTGCGACGCGGCGGGCAACCTGCTGGCCTTTGGCCGGATGGACAGCGCGCCGTTGCGCAGCATCGCTATTTCACAGGGCAAGGCGTACACCGCCTGCCGCATGGGCACGAGCACGGAAGCCTTTCACGAGCGCCTGAAAGCCAGGGGCAGAACCCTTGCGGACTTTTGCGACCCCACGTTCACCTCGCTGCCCGGCGGGGCCGTGGTCAAAGACGCCCGGGGCGGCGTTGCCGGGGGCATAGGCATCAGCGGGCTGCACGCGGAAGAGGATCAGGTGATTGCCAATGCGCTTGCCGCTTTTTGTGCCGCATAACCGGCCTGAAAAAAGGCCGGAAACGCGGGCGTGCGGTCTGTTCGCCGCCGTGTTGTTTTTTCTGGTGTTACGGGGCGCGCTTTGCGCTGCCGCGCCGTTGCCCGAGGACCCGCAACTGCTGCGCGTGACCGGGACTTTGCCCGCGCAGGGCCGGGTGGTCATCCGTTCCGGCCTGGCCTGGATGGATGAGGACAGCCCGCGTTTCGCCCTGTTGGCTCGCGAGCTGGGCCAGGGGCTGGCCGCACGGGGTCTCAGCGTGGCGGACGCGCCCTTGAGCGTGCTGGAGCCGCTGCCCAAAGGCAGCACAGAACTGCGGGACGCGCCGGTGCCGGAAATCGGCCGCCGGGGCAGGCGGCAGCGTCCCATGTCTATGCAGGAAGCCGTGGCGCGTATGCAGGCCATGCAACTGGCGCGGGAGGGCAAACTGCCGCAGACGCGCTTTGCCGCAGCCACGGACGTGCTGGCCGGCGTGCCTGTGGCGGGCAACCGGACGGCCGCGCCAATAGCCCCCGCGCCCGCCCCAAAACGGCAAAATGTCCAGCCCAACGGAAGCGTCGCTCAGCCGGTTTTGGCGGGGGCGGAACTGGCCCGCTTCGCCCTGTCCCAGGAGCAGGGCGTGCCGGAACTGCGCGGGCAGGTGAGCATTCCCGCCCGCGTGCCGCTGGAATTGCGGATTACCGACCCGGCCATCGCGGACTATGCCCTGGTGGCGCGTTTCGCCATGCTC
Source organism: Desulfovibrionaceae bacterium (assembly GCA_031551765.1). Classification (GTDB taxonomy): domain Bacteria; phylum Desulfobacterota; class Desulfovibrionia; order Desulfovibrionales; family Desulfovibrionaceae; genus JAVBNC01. The sequence continues at coordinate 3,471 of JAVBNC010000152.1, read as the reverse complement.
TGGCCCGCTGCCAGCCAGAGCGGGCCAGTTCGGCGCCAGCCTCTGATAGCGGCGGGCTGGCACTTGCTGGAACTGGCCTGCTACGACCTTGCCCCGGCCAGAGTGGGGAAAGAACCGCGCCGCATCTGGATCGCCACAGTCCAGCGCGTGGCTCAAAGTTCCGAGATGAGCGTCTCTGTCCCGCAAATGGGACGGGAAGCGGTATTGGCGGGCTACAAGCCATAACCGCCTCGACTTGTTTCTAAAGTTTGCGGAAAGACCGGCCGTGCGTTGCGTGGCCGGTTTTTTTGATAAATGAAAATATGTTTCTATTTTATGGCATATCTGGAAGAGCTTCTTTTTTTGAGTGCCGAGGATTTTATTAATATTTACAGAGTATTATGCTTTTAGATTACTTAAGATTTTTTTTCGCCAACAGGCGACAATTTTTTTCTTGCTAAAAACTGGCTGTATATCGTATTTGTTTTTCACAAAACGAAATTAAAGATTTTAACAAATGAAAATTAAGTTTTCTACCAAGACGGAGGGACCTGCGATGGCTGCGGAAAAAAACACCGGAACAATGGAACCCACCTGCCTGGACAAGCTCATGGATGTCTTGGATCAGATCGCATACGATACGGCCCCCGCCCCGGTCACGGCCAAGGCCAAGGAATGCCTGGCGGACTTTTTCGGGATTTTCTGCGAGGGCACGCGCAAGCAGGAAGCCAAAGACTTGCGCACGGCCCTGGGCGGCGGGAGCATCGTCAACGACGCGGAGGACATGGCCTTTTGGATGGGCAGCACCGCGCGCATGCTGGATATTGACGACGGCCACCGTTTCGCCATGGCCCACCCGGGCGTGGCCATCAACTCCACGGCCATAGCCATGGCCGCCGCGCTGCCGGACGTAAGCGGGAAAATCCTGCTGGAAGGCGTTATCAAGGCTTACGAGGTCTACTGCTACCAGGGCCGGGTCATCAACCCCAGCGCGTACCTCAAGCGCGGGGTGGACGCCACCTGCATCTGCGGCTCCGGCGCGGCCGCGGCCGCCGCGGGCACCATGCTGGGCCTTTCCCGCGCGCAGATGGCGGACGCCATATCCTTGTCCGCTTCTCTGGCCGGGGGGCTCAATCAGTCCGCCATTGACGGCTCGGCCCAGAAGTTCCTGGTGGCGGGCTGGGGCGCGAAACTAGGCATTGCCGCCGCCAACCTCGCCAAATACGGCATGGGTGGCCCCTGCCGGGTGTTTGAAGGGCGCCTGGGCTTCTGCAACGCCTTCGCGCCGGACCCGGACCTGGCCTACCTGGACTACCCCACGCTGTGCTGGGATATCCTGAACGTGTACATCAAGATGTACGCCTGCGTGCGCCGCATCCACGCCACCCTGGACGCGGTGAAAGCCATTGTGGAGCGGGAAGGCCTGAAGGCCGACGCGGTACAGCGGGTCAAGGTGTTCGGCAGTCAGTTCCTGTACGACGCGGGCGGTTACCGGCCCAAGGATATGGCCCAGGCCCAGACCAGCGTGCCCTACGCCGTGGCCCTGTTCCTCAAATATGGCGAGGTCAGCGACGACCTGGTGCATGAAAACCTGCGCAACGAAGCCATCATGGCCTTTTCCGAGCGCGTCAGCGTGGAAAAGGACGCGGAGATCATCAAGCTCACGGAGAAAGACAAGAGCTTGTGGGGCGCGGCGCGCGTGGAACTGTACACCACGGACGGCCGCATGTTCACGGAAACCAAGATCACCCCGGACGGCGACCCGGAAACCCCGCTGCCGGAAGGCACCGTGCGCCGCAAGTTCCTGGCGCACACCCAAAACACGCTGGGCGCGGCGGGCGGCGGGGCCTTGTGGGACAGCATCCAGGCCCTGGACGGCGAAGCAAAAGCCGGGACCGCGTTCCTGCAAACCATTGCCAAACTGTAGCCGGACGGGCAGGAGGACGGAAAGATGAGCAACACGCCCTATCTGGTTCACAGCCTGGCCGGCTACGTGGCCGGTCTGCGCTACGAGGATTTGTCCCCCAGGGCCGTAGAGGTCGCCAAGCAGGCGGTTCTGGATTCCTACGGGAACATGGTCTACGGCCGCTACTGCGAAACCGGCGAAAAGATCATGGCCTACCTGGACGGGGCGGAAGCCGTGCCCGGCAAGGAAACGCGCGTCTCGGTCCTGGGCACGGACGGCCGTCTGGCCGCCAAGGAGGCGGCCATTTTCGCCCACACCATGATGGCCCGCTGCGCCGACCTGGACGACGGCTACCGCCACGCCATGGGCCATCCCGGCTCCAGCCTGGTGCCCCTGGCCCTGGGCCTGGCCCAACTGTACGGGAAAAGCGGCAGGGACGTGATCACCGCGCTGGTGGCGGGGTACGATATCTACGCCCGCCTGGGCGAGGCCGTGAACCCCTTCATGTACCGGGAGCGGGGCTTTGACGCCACCGGGGTCTGCGGGGCCGTGGCCGCCGCGGCCATGAACGCCAAAATGGCGGGAGCCTCCGCCGCCGTCATCAAAGACGCCATGGGCCTGGCTTCCCTGTTCACCGGCGGGCTCATCGAATACCAGAACGACGGCACTTCCGGCAAAATATTCTGCGGCGGCTGGGGAGCCCTTACCGGCATGCGGGCCTTTGCACTGGCTTCCTGCGGTTTTACCGGCCCCAACGCGGCGCTGGAAGGCAGACAGGCCTTTTTCCAGGCCTTCAAAGGCACCAGCGGCTATCTGGATCTGGACCGCGTGCTGCAAAACCTGGGCACGGATTTCCGGATCACCGCCATCTACTTCAAGCGCCACGCCTGCCAGCGCGGCCTGCACGCCGTGCTGGACGCCATGCTCGATCTGCGCGAGGAAGGGGCGCTCACGCCCGCCGCCATCAAGTCCGTGGATATCCGCACCACCACCTTCATCCTCCGTCTGGCCAACCCCAACCCCGCGACGGCCGTCGGCGCGCAGGCCAGCACGCAGTTCACCTCGGCAGTAGCCCTCAAGCACGGCCGTATGGATTCGGAAGAGCTGGTGCTGGAATGCCTCAGCGATCCGGAAGTCCAGGAACTGGCCCGCAAAATCAGCGTAACCAAGGACGACGAAGTGCAGCAGTATCTGGTGGACAACCCCACGCATTTCTGCGCCGCGCGCGTGCTTCTGGAAACCGTGGACGGCCGCCACTACGAACGCTGGGCTCCCATACCGTTGGGCGACGCGGAAACGCCTTTCGGCTGGGACATGCTGCGCGCCAAGTTCGGGCGGCTGGTGGAGCACACGCCCTTTGCCTCCAGCCAGGAAGAGCGGACGCGATTCATCATGGATCTGGAAAAGACCGGCGACGTGAGCATGTTATTTCACGCTTCCCCGGTTTAGAGCATTTCAACTTTAAAATTGTCTATGCGGATGAAATGCTCTGGTGTTGCGGAACGCAGTGCAGCAACGCCCGCGAGATTGGCGTAGGCGGGCTTTGCCCGCCGTTAAGCGACAATCTCATAGCGAAATTGCTCTAG
>JAVBNC010000022.1:0-41670 GCA_031551765.1 Desulfovibrionaceae bacterium | reverse complement strand
CCCCCACACCACACACCACCCCCCACCACTCTACCTTTTATTGTTTTTTTTGCTTTGTGTTCGGCGTTCTTTTTGATTTATACTATTTACAAAAATATCGCGCCCCCCCCCCCCCCCCCGCGCCGCGCCACCACCCGTTCCATCCCGCCCACCTACCACCCCAGCCAGCGGGCGCGGAAATTGCGCCAGGGGCTGACTTTGGGCGGGCGGACGGTGAAGCCGTCTTCCGCCAGCATGTGGCGCAGGTTGAGCATGTGGGCGGTGCCCACGAACACGGCGCAGCGGCCTTTTTCGATATGGGGCATCATGCGCTCGCGGAAACGCTGGTCCCGCAGGCCGATGACGGTTTGAGTGCGGGTGGGGAATTCCGCGCTGGACCCCATCATGCTGTCCAGGTCGCCGGAAATGTACATGGCGGCGTTGCGCTTTCTGTAGTTGTCCCAGTCGCGGCAGGCGCGGAGAAAACGCAGGATGCGTTCCAGGGTGATGGATTCGAGGGAAATGATCTGCTCCTGGATGGTTTCCATGCCGATGACGGTTTTGCCCATGTCGCGGGCCATGCTCCAGGCTTCCAGGTCCACGGAATGCAGCCAGCCGTTGCGCTCCAGAAAGGCGTTCCAGAGGCTGAAAAAGGCGAACCAGGGCGCGGTGTGTTCCAGCAGATAGCGCACGTCGGCGGGACGCGGGTTTTCCGTGTTCAGGAACCGGGCCAGCCTGCCTTCCGGCCCGCGCACGATGCGTTCCAGGGCGCGGATTTCCGGCTCGGAAAGATGGGGCGCCACGCGGGGCGTGCCGGGCGGCGGGCGGCGGCCCGCTTCCGCCACCAGGGCGAAATTGTCCGCGTCCAGGGGGCCTTCGAAAATGACGGTGTCCACCTTGGAGAAAAGCTTGCGGAAAGAATTGGCGAAAGAATAGCGGCAGGTATGGGCCGTGCCGCCTATCCAGGAAACCCTGCCGTTTTTTTCCAGCTCCCAGAGCATGGCGTAGCGGCGCTGGTCCTGGATGAACTCCCGCTCCGGGCTTTCCTGGCGCGCGCCCATGTGCAGCAGCAGGGACTGGACCACTGCTTCCGGTTTTCCCTGTGCGGCCCGGTCGGCGGGTTCCTCCTGCCAGGCGGCCATGCGGTAGGGCAGGGCGGGCTCGCCGCCCCACTTGGTTTTGAAGCGGGTAATGCCCTTGTTTACGCCCAGGCCCAGGTGGATGAATTCCTTGCCCGCGACCTGCGCGTTCTCGCCCATGGCGGCGAAGAGCAGGTCCGCCGCGTGTGGGACATAGTGCAGCCGGGAATGCGCGCCGATGAGGTAGCTGACGAAACGCTGCGGCGCGTAATCCAGCAGCAGGGAGGCCGCGAGGTTGCCTTCTTCGTCCCAGGCGTTCAAAAGGCGCAGGTCCGTGTCCGGCGCGCGCAGCACGGACGCGGTGCGGGCGAACAGCTCGCGCACCTGGGGCGGCAGCGCGGCCCGGTTCATGAACTCCGCCCACAGCTTACGGTGGGCCGGGGTGAATTCGCGGCTTTCTTCCACGCGCAACAGGGCGGCCGCCTGGCGCAGGTGGCGCTCAAGGTTTTGGGGTACGCCCTTGGCAAGATCCAGGGTGTAGTACTGGTCGCTGTCAGTCTGGCGGGGGGCGAGGCGGGGCGGCAGTTCCGGGGCAATGGCCCAGCAGTCGCGGGGCGCGGTCCGGCTGACGGCTTCGCTGAGGGCGATGTCAAAGGCCGCCCGGTCAAAATCCCCTTCCAGGGGATAGCCTATGGCCAGCAGCCAGTCTTCCGCCGTGAAAAAGAGATAAGGGCCTTTGGTAAAGGCCTCGCCACGGGACATGGCCCGCATGAAGGCGGCGGAATGTTCCGGCACACGGGCGAGAGCGTGAATGTGGGCGAGCTGGCGTGCGTCCATTCCTGGGGTCTCCGCTGTACTGGCGGCTAAGTCCGCTTTTCCCAGCATAGCGCGGCCGCGCCCGGCAGGCAAGTGCGCGATATGTAACGCGGCACCTTTACGCGGAACCCCTGGCCGTGTACATTAAAGTCCCTACCTACGACTTTGGAGAGGACGCTTTTATGAGCACACGGCTTTTCGGTACGGACGGCGTTCGCGGGCGCGTGAACACATACCCCATGCTGCCGGACCTGGCGTTGCGCCTGGGCCTTGCGGCGGGGGCGAAATTTCAGACCGGGACCAGGCGGCACCGCGTGGTTATCGGCAAGGATACCCGGCTTTCCGGCTATATTTTCGAATCCGCCCTTACCGCCGGGCTGTGCGCGGCGGGCATGGACGTGTTCCAGGTGGGGCCGCTGCCCACCCCGGCCATCGCCTTTCTGACCCGCAACATGCGGGCGGACCTGGGCATCGTCATTTCCGCCTCCCATAATTCGTTCCAGGACAACGGCATCAAGTTTTTCGACAGTGAAGGCTTCAAGCTGCCGGACGCGGTGGAAGACGAAATAGCCGCCATGGTCCAGAACCCGGACATGGACTGGAACTACCCCGCGCCGGACAAAGTGGGCCGCGCCGCCAAGGTGGACGACGCCCCCGGCCGCTACATCGTGGCCATCAAGAGCAGTTTCCCCCGGCACCTCACGCTGGAAGGCATGCGCGTGGTCATAGACTGCGCCCACGGCGCCAACTACAAGGTCGCGCCCATGGCCCTGGAAGAGCTGGGGGCGGAGGTGGTGAAAATAGCCACGGAGCCCAACGGCCTGAACATCAACCACCAGTGCGGCTCGCTGTACCCGGAAGTGGTGGCCGCCAAGGTGCGGGAAACCCGCGCCGACGTGGGCCTGGCGCTTGACGGCGACGCGGACCGCCTGATCGTGGTGGACGAAAAGGGCCAGGTGCTGGACGGCGACCAGATCATGGCCATCTGCGCCCTGGACCTGATGCGCCACGGGAAGCTCCCCGGCAACCGGCTGGTGACCACGGTCATGAGCAACATGGCCCTGGAAGTGTTCATGCGCGAGAACGGCGGCAGCATGATCCGCACGTCCGTGGGCGACCGCTACGTGGTGGAAGCCATGCGCGAACACGGGGCCACCCTGGGCGGGGAACAGTCCGGCCACCTTATTTTCATGGAACACAACACCACCGGCGACGGCCTGCTGGCCGGCCTGCAGCTTCTGCGCATCATGCGCGAGAACGACAAGCCGCTTTCCGACCTGGCGCGCCTGCTCAACCTGTACCCGCAGCGGCTGATCAACGTGCGGGTAAAAACCAAGACCCCCTTTGACCAGAACCCCGTCATAGCGGAAGCCGTGGCCGAGGCGGAAGCGGAACTGGGCGGCCGTGGCCGCGTGCTGTTGCGCTATTCCGGCACGGAACTGCTGGCCCGGGTCATGGTGGAAGGCGAGCGCGAGGAACAGGTCAACAGGCTGGCGGAGAGTCTGGCCGAAGTGCTGAAAAAGAATTTGCAGTAGAGCGGAGCTCATCCGCTCCGCAAGGATTTGTCCTCAAATCCTTGCCACGAGATTGGCGTAGGCGGGCCTTGCCCGCCGTCAAGCGACAATCTCAAAGTGGATTGTTTAAAGATGTTTGCCGGGACGCTGTCCTGAACCGCCATCTAGAGGAGCTTCTATGAAGATCAGCAAGGTTGTCATTCCCGTAGCCGGCTGGGGAACGCGTTCGTTGCCCGCTTCCAAGAACATTCCCAAGGAAATGCTGCCCATCTACAACAAACCCGTGGTGCAGTATGTGGTGGAAGAGGCGATCCGCGCCGGGATAGAAGACGTCATCTTCATCACCAACCGCGACAAAAGCGCCATAGAGGACCACTTCGACTACAACCTGCAGTTGGAAGGCATTCTGGAGCGGGGCGGCAAAACCCAGCTCCTGGCCGTGGTGCGCGAAGTGGCGGAAATGGTGAACATCATCTCCATCCGCCAGAAACGCCAGCTGGGCCTGGGCCACGCCGTGCTCTGCGCCAAAGACGTGGTGCGCTACGACGACGCCTTCTGCGTCACCGTGGGCGACGACCTGATGTTCGGGGACGATACGGGCCTCAGCCAGCTGATGGCCGTCACCCAGGCCACGGGCCTGCCCACCGTGGGTGTCATGGAAGTGCCCGCGGACAAAGTGAACCGCTACGGCATAGTGGCCGGGGAAGAGGCTTCCCCGGGCATCGTGCGCATCGAAAAAATGGTGGAAAAGCCCAAAATCGGGGAGGCCCCGTCCAATTTGGCCATTGTGGGCCGCTATATCCTGACCCCGCCCGTGCTGGAGTATCTGTCCAACGCCAAGCCCGGCCACGGCGGGGAAATCCAGCTCACGGACGCCCTGCAGACCCTGGCCACCAACGACGGCCTGCTGGCCGTGAAAATGAACGGCCAGCGCTTTGACGCGGGCGACTGGGTGGAGTATTTGACCGCCAACATCCATTTCGGCCTGCAGGACCCGGAAATTCAGGATGACCTGCGCGCCAGGCTGCTGCAGTTGTTGCAGGAGTGACCTGGTTTTTCGCGCCGCAACCTTGGGCCTGTTCCGGAACGCGTTGTTCCGGAACAGGCCCGTCAACACCAACAGGCTTCCCCGTTCCCATGACGACCATGCTCCTGGCCCAGGTGGCCTTGCTCAGCCCCCCGTACGCCACGCTGACGTACTCCCTGCCCCCGTATCTGCCGCAAGAATTGTGGCGGGCCGGACTGCGCGTGGCCGCGCCGCTGGGCAAGGGCGTGCGGGCCGCCGTGCTGCTGGAAACGGCGGAGCACAAGGCCGGAGAACCCCTGCCGCCAGGGTTGAGGCCCCTGCTCTGGCCCCTGGAGCAGGCGCCTTTGCTCTCCAGGGACTACCTCGCCCTGGCGCGGGAACTGGGCATACGCCAGGCCCTGCCCCTGGGCCGTATTCTGGGCACGGTGCTGCCCGCGCCCTTGCGCAGCGCGCGGGTGCGGCTGCGTTTTTTCGACGCGTCCGGCAAGCGGGACATGCTGCCCAAAGACCTGGCCGCCTGCCCTCCGGAAGAGCTGGAAGCCTGCGCCGCCCTGTGGAACGCGGGCAACTGCGCCTGCCTTGGCGGGGCCGTGGACGCCCTGGACCGGGAAGCCTGCACACTGGCCCAGGACCCGCCCTGGCCGGTGCGGCCCAGGGCCGCCAAGCAACTGGCCCTGCTGGAGTACCTGCTGGCTCACGGCACGGTCACCCGGCGGCGGCTGGTGGAGGTGTTCGGCCCGGAGTGCGGGGAAACCCTGAAAACCCTGGCCGCCCGCGCCCTGGTCCACATCCGTCCCCTGGAGGAGGACATCTGCCTGCCGGAAGAGCCCTGTCCGCCGGATATCGGCTCCTGGACCCCGCCCTTTGCCCTGACCACGGCTCAGCAAAAAACCCTGGCCGCGTTCACGGCCCATCTGGACGCGCCGCAGATTCCCGAGCCGGGCCGCACGGCCGCGCACCTGGTGCACGGGGTCACGGGCAGCGGCAAGACGGCGGTGTATCTTTCTCTGGCCGCAGCCTGCCTGGCCAGGGGGCGCAGCGTGATGCTCCTGGCCCCGGAAGTGGCCCTGGCCCTCAAGCTGCGCCAGGACCTGCGCGAACAGCTGCCGGGCGTCCCGTTTTTCTTTTACCACGGCTACCAGTCCCCCAGGGAGCGGGAAACCGCCTTCCGCGCCCTGGCCGGGCGGGAAGAGGCGGCCGTCATCGTGGGCACCCGTTCCGCCCTGTTCCTGCCCGCGCCCCGGCTGGGGGCCAGTATACTGGACGAGGAGCACGACGGCTCCTTCAAGCAGGACGAAGGGCTGAACTACCAAGCCAAGGAAGTGGCCTGGTTCCGGGCCGGGCAGGCGGGCGCGCTGCTGGTGCTGGGTTCGGCTACCCCGGACGTGAAGACCTTTTACGCGGCGCAAAAGGGGCAGCTGCCGCTGCACAGCCTGCCGGACCGGGTGGGCGGAGGCACGCTGCCCGCCGTGCGTCTGGTGGCCCTGCCCCGGAGCATGGGCGACGGGAATCTGCTGGCGGAAGAGAGCCTCGGCGCGCTTTCGGATGTGGTGACGCGCGGGGAACAGGCGGTCATTCTGCTCAACCGGCGGGGCTATTCGCCGCTGATGTACTGCCTTTCCTGCGGCGCCACCCTGCGCTGCCCGCATTGCGCCATCAGCCTGACCTACCATAAGGGCCGGGAACGGGTGGTCTGCCACTACTGCGGCCATGCCGCGCCCTTTCCCAGCCCCTGCCCGGAATGCTCGTCCCTGCACTACCTGCCCATGGGCGAAGGCACGGAAAAGCTGGAAGAAAGCCTGCTCCCCCGCCTGCCCGCGGGCGCGCGCATTCTGCGCCTGGACCGGGACAGCACCAGAAGGCCGGGCCGCATGGAGGAAATACTCTCCGCCTTCGGCCGGGGGGAGGCTTCCGTGCTGGTGGGCACCCAGATGCTGTCCAAGGGCCTGCACTTTCCCAACGTGACCCTGGTGGTGGCGGCGGACGCGGACCTGGGCCTGAACCTGCCGGACTACCGGGCGGCGGAGCGCACCTTTCAATTGCTGCTCCAGGCTTCCGGCCGGGCCGGGCGGGGGGAAAAGGCCGGGGAAGTGCTGGTGCAGACCAGGGACATAAGCCACTACTGCTGGCAGTACGTGCAGGCCAACGACTACGAGGGCTTTTACCGGCAGGAAATAGCCATGCGCGAGAGACGGTCCTACCCGCCCTTTGTGCGTCTGGGCCTGGTGCGTATGAGTTTTGCCGCTGCCTGGCCGGAAGGCCTGAAGTGCCTGGAACAGGTGGCCGCCGCGCTGCGGGGCGCCGCCAAAGAGGCGGGCGTTACGGCGCTGGGCCCGGCCCCGGCCCCGCTGGCGCAGCTCAAGGGCCGCCGCCGTTTTCACTGCCTGCTTAAGGCCCGCGACTGGCCGCTTATCCGGGGTGTTTACGCCGTGGCGGCCAGGGCGGCCGCGTCCGCCAAAGGGGAACTGCGTCTGGCCCTGGATTTGGATCCAGTAAACATGTTGTAAGGCCCGCGTGGCATCGGATTTTTGGCCCCCCAGCCCGTTTCCGGGTGTTTTTGCCCTTGTCTCCCGCGTTTTTTTTTGGTAAGCCTCTTCGCGTCTTTATGAGAGTGAGGCTCACTCTCTTTTTCCTTTTTCACACACTGACACTTCAAAGCGGAAGGATTCTATGAACATGAAACGCGTGGCGCTCTTTACTGTTCTGATGCTCCTGGCAACCTCTCGCATGGCGGCCGCGGAAGGTTTCGCGCTCTACGAATACAGCGCCAGGGGCGTGGCTCTGGGCGGTTCCACCATGGCGCGCAAAGCGGATCCTTCCGCCATTGCCAGCAACGGGGCGCTTATCACCCAGCTTAAGGGCGCGCAGATTCTGGCCGGCGTTTCCGCCGTCCTGCCCACCGGCAAGATGGACACCAGCTACAACGGGATCAACAAGACCACCGACCTGAAAGAGGGCACCTGGCTGGTGCCGCACGCGTACTACACCCAGCAGCTCAACGACGACTGGTATATCGGGGTGGGCGAATTTTCCCGCTTCGGCCTGGGCTTCGAATACCCCCACAACTGGCCGGGCCGCTATAATATTTACGGCGTGAACCTGGAAAGTCTGTCCTTTAACCCCACCATCGCCTGGAAAGCCACGGAAGCCCTGTCCCTGGCCGCCGGGATTGAAATCATGACCGTTAACCTGGACATGAAGAAAAAGCTGCCCATCAAGGGCGTTTCCAGAATGGAGCCCAACAATTCCAGCGCGATGCAGGTGGACAGCAATATCCGCAACGCGGACGACACCAGCGTGGGCTTTAACGTGGCCGCGCATTATCAGTTCAACGAAGAGTGGGCCGCCGGCATTCAGTACCGCAGCCAGGTGAAGCAGCGGGCCAGGGGCGAGAACGAGTTCACGGTGGAAAACATTGAAGGCCTGCCCGCCCCCATGCAGAGCGCCATCCGCGCCGGGTACAAAGACTCCAGCGCGCGCGGGCAGGTGATCATGCCGGATTCCATTGCCGCCGGTGTCGCCTGGATGCCCAGAAAAGATCTTTCCTTTGAAGTGGGCGCCACCTACACGCGCTGGAGCAGCTTCAAAACCCTGCGCATCCACCTGGGCGAACCCATGAACACGGTGAGCGAGAGCAAGAAGAGATGGGACGACGTGTGGCGCTTCAACGCGGGCGTGGAATACGAGCCCTTTGACTGGATGGCTCTGCGCGCGGGCTACGTCTACGACCAGTCTCCCATGACCAGCGGCCACGCCGACTACCTGGTGCCCACGGACGGCCGCCATATTCTCAGCGTGGGCACTGGGCTGAAGTGGGGCAATTTCTCCTTTGACGCCACCTACGCCTACATCATCGCCAACGGCCGCGACTACAGCGAAAACCTGGAGTACGGCGTGCTGGATTCCAAGGCCCACGCCGGGTATACGCGCATCATCTCCGGCTCGATCATGTACGTGTTTTAAGCGTTCGAACGTTCGCGCCCCCTGTGCCGTTTCCGGCGGAGGGGGCGCGTTTTTTTATGCGCCGTCCGCTTGCCAGGCGCGGGGCGGAAGCCCTATACAAAAGTATTCCGCAACCGCAACCCGGAGCCCGGACCATGCCTTCCCCCTCAGCGGCTTCACCCCAAGATGCTTCTCCCAGTCGGGCGGTGTTTCTGGACCGCGACGGCACCTGCAACGTGGAAAAGCACTACCTGCACCGCAAAGAGGACTGGGAGTGGATTCCCGGCGCGCCGGAAGCCCTGGTCCGTCTGAAAACCGCCGGTTTTCTGCTGGTGGTGGTCAGCAACCAGTCCGGCATAGGGCGCGGCTACTACGACCGCGCGGCCGTGGACGCCCTGCACGAATTCGTGAACCAAGAGCTGCGGCAACGCGGGGCCGCCATAGACGCCTTTTATCTCTGCCCGCACGCCCCGGATTCCCCGGCGGAAGAGTGCGGCTGCCGCAAGCCCGCGCCGGGCATGCTGCTGCGGGCGGCCAAAGAGCTGAACATAGACCTTGCCGCCTCCTGGATGGTGGGGGACAAGGCCGTGGACGTGGCGGCGGCTCTGGCCGCCGGGTGCCGTCCCGTGCTGGTGCGCACGGGCTACGGCGAAAAGGAGCGGCACGCCGTGCCACCGCAAACCCCCGTGGTGGCGGATCTTGCCGCTGCCGTAGATCTGGTGTTGTCCCGCGCGGGCTGACCCGGAAGCACCGTCTTGAAACATTACTCCCACTAAAGTAAAAGCAGACTTTGTCATACAAAGCCGGAAATTTCCTTGAATTCCCTGGTGAAAAACATTACAAGTGAAAGTGCTCACAAGCACTAGCGGTCTTTGAGAAAAATCTTTCACGTGCTTATGGGCTGGCTTTGCCCGCCGTTACGCAACAATTTCAAAGTGAAACTGTTCCAGGAGGTTCCGGCATGAGTCAACAGGTCCTATCGGCCGAAGGCTTCAAGACCTTGGAAGCCTTTATCGATCAGTTTGAGGACAAAGAGTCCGCACTGATCAAGGTCTTGTACGAAGCCCAGCACATTTTCGGGTACTTGTCCAAAGAGGTTATGCTTTTCGTCGGCGAAAAGCTGAACATCCCGGCATCCAAAATTTACGGGGTGGTGAGCTTTTATTCCTATTTCACCACAGAGCCCAAGGGACGATGTCAGATCAAGGTGTGCATGGGCACGGCCTGTTTTGTCTGCGGCGCGGAAAAGATCGTGCGCGAGCTGGAACAGCAGCTGGACCTGAGCGTGGGCCAGACCACCCCGGACCGCAAGTTCAGCCTGGAAGAGCTGCGCTGCGTGGGGGCCTGCGGTCTTGCGCCCGTGGTTCTGGCCAACGACAAGGTGTACAACAAGGTAACGGTGGACGATGTCGCGAAGATCATAAAGGACAACGAAAGGTAGGGCGGCCATGAAAAAACTGGAAACTTTCTCCCAACTGGCCAAAGCCCACGCCGAATTCAAAGCCGAACTGTCCCTGCGCCAGGGCGGCGCGCGCCCGGCGGCCGGCAAGCGCGAACTGCTGGTCTGCGGCGACACCGGCTGCCAGTCCCTGCGCAGCCACGAACTTTTGAAAAGCCTGGAAGAGGCGGTGCGCGAAGCGGGCCTGGAAAAAGAGGTCGGCGTGCACATTACCGGCTGTTTCGGCTTCTGCGCCAAGGGTCCTATCGTCAAAGTCTTCCCGGACGACGTGTTTTACGTGGAAGTGGCCCCGGAAGACGCCAAGGAAATCGTCTCCAGCCATTTGCAGGGCAACACCGTGGTCCAGCGCCTGTTGTACGAAGACCCGGAAGCGCCGGGCAAGCGCATTACGGACCAGTGGGACATGGGCTTTTACAAAAAGCAGAAGCGCGTGGCGCTGGCCAACTGCGGCCTGATCAACCCGGACAGGCTGGATGAATACATCGCGGCCGACGGCTACATGGCTCTCGCCAAATGCCTGGAGCACATGACCCCGGAAGCGGTGGTCAACGAAGTGAAATCCTCCGGCCTGCGCGGCCGGGGCGGCGGCGGTTTCCCCACCGGCGTGAAGTGGGAAGCGGCGGCCCGCCAGCCCGGCGGCAAGAAATACATGGTCTGCAACGCGGACGAAGGCGACCCCGGCGCGTTCATGGACCGTTCGCTCCTGGAAGGCGACCCGCACAGCATTATCGAAGGCATGGCCATAGCCGCCTACGCCATAGGCGCGGACCAGGGCTATGTTTACGTGCGGGCGGAATACCCGCGCGCCATCGAACGCCTGAACCGGGCCATACTCCAGGCGGAAGAAGCGGGTCTCCTGGGCAAAAACATCCTGGGTTCCGGCTTTTCCTTTGACCTGGAACTGCGCTACGGCGCGGGCGCCTTTGTCTGCGGCGAGGAAACGGCCCTGATGCACTCCATAGAGGGCGGCCGCGGCGAACCCACCTACAAGCCTCCTTTCCCGGCGGAAAAGGGCCTGTACGGCAAGCCCACCATCATCAACAACGTGGAAACCCTGGCCAATGTGCCCCGCGTGCTTTTTAACGGCGCGGCCTGGTTTTCCGCCATCGGCTCGGAACGGTCCAAGGGCACCAAAGTGTTCGCCCTGGCGGGCAAAATTAATAACGTGGGCCTGGTGGAAGTGCCCATGGGCATCACCCTGCGCGAAATCATCTACGAGATAGGCGGGGGCATAAAGGGCGGCAAGAAGTTTAAGGCCGTGCAGACGGGCGGGCCTTCCGGCGGCTGTATCAGCGCGGACGCCCTGGATATCAGGATAGACTACGAATCCCTGGGCTCCATCGGCTCCATGATGGGGTCCGGCGGCATGATCGTCATGGACGAGGACAACTGCATGGTGGATATCGCCAAGTTCTACCTCGGCTTCACCATGGACGAATCCTGCGGCAAGTGTACTCCCTGCCGCGTGGGCAACAAGCGCATGCACGAAATGCTCACGGCCATCAGCGAGGGCAAGGGCACGCCGGAAGACCTGGACAAGCTCCGCAACCTGGGCAAGGTCATTCAGGACACGGCGCTTTGCGGCCTGGGCCAGACCGCGCCCAACCCCGTGCTGAGCACCATGAACTTTTTCCGCGACGAGTACGAGGCCCACGTCAACGACAAGCGCTGTCCGGCCAAGGTCTGCAACAAGCTGCTGGATTTCTTCATCACCGACGCCTGTATCGGCTGCCAGCGCTGCGCGAAAAACTGCCCCGTCTCCTGTATTGAGGGCGAGCCGCGCAAGCACTACGTCATCAACACCAAGGCCTGCATCAAGTGCGGGGCCTGCGTGACCGCGTGTCCGGTAAAGGCCGTTGTCCGGCAGTAGGGGCTATAACCTTTGCAACGTCAAAGCCCGCCCCTGCCGCGGCCGCTTTGTGAGGTGTTTATGATCAGCGTGAATATCAACGGAAAACAAGTGGATGTGCCCGAGGGCAGCACCATTCTGGATGCCGCCAAGAAGCTGGACATCCATATCCCCACCCTGTGCCACCTGGACCTGCACGACATCAAAATGGTGAACCAGAGCGCCACCTGCCGCGTGTGCATGGTGGAGCTGGCGGGCCGCCGGGCCCTGGCCCCGGCTTGCGCCACCGCGGTGGCCCAGGGCATGGAAATCAAAACCCACACCCCGCGCACCATTAACGCCCGGCGCGCGGTGGTGGAACTTATTCTTTCCAACCACCCCAAGGACTGCCTGACCTGTCCCAAGAACACGGACTGCGAGCTGCAGGCCCTGGCGGCGGAATTGGGCATCGAAAGCATTCACTACACCGGGGAAATGGCCCGCCACCGCAGGGATCTCAGCAGCCCGGCCTTTATCAAAGAAATGAGCAAGTGCGTGCTCTGCCGCCGCTGCGAGACCATGTGCAACCAGGTGCAGACCGTCAACGCGCTTTCCGCCATCCGCCGGGGCTTTACCACCACGGTGGGGACGGCCTTCAACCTGCCCATGGCGGAAACCACCTGTGTTTCCTGCGGCCAGTGCGTGGCCGTGTGCCCCACCGGCGCGCTTTCCGAAGTCAACAACGTCGCCAAGCTCTGGAACCTGCTGGAAGACCCGGAAACCTTCGTGGTGGTGCAAACGGCTCCGGCCGTGCGCGCGGCCCTGGGCGAGGCTTTCGGCATGCCCCCCGGCGTGGCGGTCACGGGCAAAATGGCCTCGGCCCTGCGCATGCTGGGCTTTGACAAGGTGTTCGACACCAACTTCGCGGCGGATCTGACCATTATGGAAGAGGCGGCGGAGTTCGCACACCGGCTGCAGCACGGCGGGAAACTGCCCATTCTCACCAGCTGCTGCCCCGGTTGGGTCAAGTTTTTCGAGCACCAGTTCAGCGACATGCTGGACATTCCCTCCACCTGCAAGTCGCCGCAGCAGATGTTCGGGGCCATAGCCAAAACCTACATGGCGGAGCAGATCGGCGTGGACCCGCGCAAGATGGCGGTGGTCTCGGTCATGCCCTGTATTGCCAAAAAGTACGAGTCCGGCCGCGCGGAGCTTGCCGTGGACGGCATGCAGGAAGTGGACCTGGTCATCACCACCCGCGAGCTGGCCAAGATGATCCGCGAGGCGGGCATCAACTTCCTGTCCCTGCCGGACGGGGATTTTGACGCGCCCATGGGCGAATCCACCGGCGCCGCGGTCATTTTCGGCACCAGCGGGGGCGTTCTGGAAGCGGCCCTGCGCACGGCCTACGAGTGGCTGACCGGGCAGACGCTGGAGAAGGTGGATTTCATGGCCCTGCGCGGTTTCAGGGGCATCAAGGAAGCCACGATCAAAGTGGGGGACCTGGACGTCAAGGTGGCGGTGGCCAGCGGGCTGAGCAACGCCAGAAAACTTTTGGAGGACATACGCGCGGGCAAGGCGCAGTATCACGCCATCGAGATCATGGCCTGCCCCGGCGGCTGCATTGACGGCGGCGGCCAGCCCTACCACCACGGCCATATCGAGATCCTGGAAAAGCGCATGCGCGCGCTGTTCAACGAAGACCAGGGCAAGCGCCTGCGCAAGTCCCATGAGAACCCCGCCATCCAGAAGCTCTACGCGGATTTCCTGGGCGAGCCGCACGGCCCCATAGCCAAAAAGCTGCTGCACACCAAGTATGTGAAGCGGCAGAGCATGTAGCGCTGAAACGCGGGCATAAAATGAAACGCTCCGGGGTGTCGCGCTCCGGAGCGTTTTGACGTGCTGACGGCCGGTTGACGGGGCGGAACCGGGAAAATACCCGGCCTTTTCCGGGTAAGTAACGGTTTTTTCCGGTTTATCTCCGGTTGATTACCGGGTTCAGACCTGGAGCAGCACCGGGGAGTCTTCGACGGCCAGGCTGCGGTGCGGCACATTCGTCAGCGGGTCCAGGGTGTGGCTGCTCAGCACGATGCAGCCGCCTTGGGCCGCACGTTCGCCTATCAGATCCGCGATGCGTTGCTGCCACCCTTCGTCCAGAAAAGCGAAGGGCTCGTCCAGCAGCAGAATGGGCCGCTCCGAGGCAAAGGCCCGGGCCATGTTCAGGCGGCGGCGCATGCCCCCGCTCATGGCGGCGGGGTACACGTTCGCTTCCAGGCCGAAGCGCTCCAGCCAGAGGGCGCCTCTGGCTTCCCGCTCCGGCCGGGGCAGGGCGGGCGGCAGCACGTAGGCCACGTTGGCGGCGGCGTCCAGCCAGGGGATGAGGGCGTCGTCCTGAAAGGCCAGGGCCACGGCGCCGTTACGCGTGACGCCGCCGCCGTCCGGTTCGATGACCCCGGCCATGATCTCCAGCAGCGTGCTCTTGCCCACGCCGGAAGGGCCTTTGAGGCACAGCACTTCCCCGGCGGCCGCGCGCAGGCTGGCGGACGCTATGACGGGACGGCCCGCAAAGTTTTTCCGCACGCCTTCAAGCAGCAGCATGGCGGCCGTCCCCCGTGCTGTTCATGGCGGCGGCCTTGCGGCGCAGCGGCGCGATAATCCCGCATTCCAAGACCACCCCCAGGCTGATGAGCGCCAGAGCCCAGGCGTTGAGCTCGTCCATGTCCAGGCGGCGGTAGCTCCAGAAAATGCGCGCGCCCACGCCCTGGTGGCTGCCCAGAAATTCCGCCACGGCCGCCGCTTTCCAGCCTGCCGCCAGGGTGGAGGAAAAAGCGGCCAGCCAGTACGGCACAATGCCCGGCAGCACCAACTGCCGCAAGCGGCGCGGCCAGGGCACGTCATAGAGCGCGCTCATGGCGAACAGGCGCGGATTGAGGCCCATGACGCCCTGGGCCGCCGTGCTGAACAAAAAAGGTACGGCCGCCGCGAAAACCACGGCCACGGGCACGGCGAAACCCGTGCCCGCCCAGACCATGACCAGGCTGATCCAGACCACGGGCGGACAGGACTGCAAGGCCGCCACCAGCGGGGCCAGGAGGCGCATGGCCGCCGGGAGCAGCCCCGCGCCCACGCCCAGGGCTACGCCCAGCAGATTGGCCAGAAAAATGCCCAGCAAGGCGCGCAGTACGGTGACGCCCAGTTCCCGGAACAAGTCCCCGCTGCCCGCCAGACGGGCCAGGGCCGCCAGAATGCGGTCCGGCGGCGGGGCCAGGGCCGGTCCCAGGCACAGGGAAGCCACCTGCGCCGCGCCCAGCAGCAGGGCAGCGGAAACAAGATAGGGCAGGGCGGCTTTCATCGCGGCTGTTCCATGAAAAAGGCCTTGGGCGGCTCCTTGCCCTGGGGCGCGAATTCCGGCGCGGCCAGGCGCAGAAAGCGCAGCACTTCCTCGCGCACGGCCCAGGCGGGCTCGGCCAGCACCAGGTCGCGCCTCAGGGATTGCTCAATGACGGCCGGGCCCAAGTCCTTTTGCACGGAATCCGGCAGGGCGGCCACGGCGGCTTTGGGGTCGTGTTCCAGCTTTTTGGACGCGGCCTGCATGCCCGCCACCAGGCTTTGCATCAGGGCGGGGTTGTCCCGCAGGAACTGGGTGCGCACGGCAAAGCCCACCAGGGGCAGGCGGGCGGGGCCGCCATACCGCCGGGCGAATTCCTCTTCCAGGCTGGCCAGCACGCGCAGGTCCGGTTTTTTGGCTAGCAGCACGGTGACCAGAGGTTCCGGCATAAGCGCATGGCGCACGCTGCCGCGCAAGATTTCCAGGGTCAGCTGCTGCGGTGCGGCCAGGGCCACGGGAAAGACCGGGCCGCCGCGTTTGGCCATTTCTTGCAGCACGGCCAGGGCCGGGCTGTCCGGCGGGGCCACGCCCAGGCGTTCCCCTTTGGCGGCCAAGTTTTTGGCCAGCTCGTCCAGGGATTTGATTGCCGGGTCCGTGCTCAGAAAATAGAACTTTTTCCAGCCCGTGACCGCCACCAGCGTGATAGGCGCGCCCCTGGCGGCCACCTGGGCGAATCCTTCCAGGTGGCCCAGCCAGATATCACCCTTACCGGCCAGGATCACCCCGCGCAAATCGTCCAGGTTTTTCCAGTAGCGCACGTCCAGAGTTCGCCCCTGCGGCCAGCCAGCCTTGACGGCAGCCCAGAAGGGAATTTGCGGCGTGGTGGCGGAAACGGCGGTATAGAGCACCACGGGCTTGGCGGCTTCCTGCGCGGCTTGTGCGGCGGGCGGCCGGGCCAGCCAGGCGCACAGGCAAAAAAGGCCCGACAGGACCAGGCAGAGCACGGGCCGACAGGACCGGCGGGCGAAAAAACGCGGCATACGGTTCCTTGAAGTCTGCGCGGCCGCGCCGGTTATTTGCCCGGCGCGGACACGGTTTTTACTTTGTCCTAAAACTCGACGCTGTAGTTGAGCATGGCGGCGAAACCCGCCTCCCACACGTCGTAGCCCCTGGTGTGCGCCAGGTAGTTGGTGTAGCGCTTATCCAGGATGTTGTTCAGCGCGAGCGAGAGCTGGTGCTTGAGCCCGTCGGTGCGGAAATCATAGCCCAGCGCGGCGTTGAAGGTGACGTACCCGGCGCTGGGGTCCGTATTGTCCGGGGTGCTGTTCTGCGGGGCGGTCATGACCGTTTCCACGCGGCCCCAGAAGCCTTTCTCATGGCGGTAGTCCACGCCCACGGTGCCGCTTATGGGCGCTATGCCGGGCAGGGGCTGGCTTTTTTCCTCGTCACGGCCGTACAGGGCGGTCACGTTGCCGTACAGGCCCCAGTCTTGCGCAAACTGCCAGCGGCCGGCCAGTTCCGCGCCGTAAATGCGGGCGTCGTCCACGTTCTGCAGGGTGTAGCGGTTCTTCGTGACCTGTTTTTCCGCGATGTAGTCGGTGACGATGTTGGCGAACAGGCGCAGGTCCGCGCTGAAGGGCTTCTGGTTGAAGTGCAGCCCGTATTCCAGGTAAATGCTCTGTTCCGGGTCCAGGTCCGGGTTGCCGTACAGCTCCACCCCGCCGCCCAGGTTGATGTACTTGTAGCGCTCCATGAGGTCCGCGGCCCGGTAGCTGGAAGCGATAAGCGCGGACTGGGACCAGGCTTCGTCCAGTTTCCAGGTTAGGCCCGCGTGGGCGTGCCAGCCGATGTCGGATTCGTCCTTGTCGCCGTAAACCTGGGTTCTGGCGGCCGGGGTGACCAGGTAAAAGGCGTCGCTGGTGGTGCGCAGGTAATCCAGGCGCGCGCCCACGTTCAGGGTGAAGGCGCTGTTGATCTTCCAGTTGTCCTCGGCGAAAACGCCCGTGGAGGTCTGGCGGGAATAGGGCACGGGGTTGTCTTCTATTTTTCTGCCGTTCCACATTTCCCTGGTGCGCTCGGAATCCACGGTCCAGCTCCAGGCGTCGAACCCGGCCACCAGCGTGTGGCCCCCGGCTTCAAAGGTGCCCTGCAGCTTGCCGCCCACGGTGTCATGGTCGGCGGAAGGGCGCATTTCCTTGAACTGCGGGTTGCCCAGGTTTTCCACACGCACCCGGCGGTCGTTGGTGGTGTAGTAGACGTTGGCTTCCACCAGCTTGAGGAAGGAGTTGTCCACTTCCAGCGCGCCGTCCAGACTGACGAAGTTGAAGCCCGAGCGCGGATAGGTGACTTTGGCCAGCGAGGGCATGGAGGAAACCCCGCCGGGAATGCCGATATCCTTGCCTTCCGACTGCATGGCTTCCAGGGTGAAGGACAGCTTTTCCCAGGGGCGGATGCCGATCATGGCCCGGCCCTGCATGTCGGAATACGCGCTGTTGTAGGAACGCGAATCGTCGCCGCCAAAGGTGTCCCCGTGGTTGCGCAGCGCGCCGGAAATGAGGCCCCAGGCGTCTTTGGAGGAAAAGCTGAAGTTGCCGTACCCGTCCCCGCCGCCGGGGTTGGTGCTGCCGGAAGCGGCCAGGCGGCCGTGCACTTCGTCCTTTTCCGAATAATTGGCCTTGCGGGTGATGATGTTGACCACCCCGCCCGTGGAGCCGGAGCCGTACAGCGCGCTGACCGGGCCTTTAAGCACTTCCACGCGCTCCACGTCCATGGGGTTGATGAAGCCGAGGCGGGCGTTCATGTCCGTGGCGGTGTTGATGCGCTTGCCGTTGAGCAGCACGACCACCGAAGGCCCGCTCAGACCCCGGATGGAAATGTCCTGGCCCCAGGGGGAATCGCCGCTTCTGGCAATGCCGGGGATGCGGGCGAGCGCGTCCACCAGGCTGGCCTTGGGCTCCAGCGCAATGTCCCGGGATGTGGCCACGCCAACGCTGCCGGGCGTTTCCGACTGCGAGGCCGCGTAGCCCCTGGCTGTGACCAGTACGGGGTCCAGGCGCACCTGGTCTTCTTGGGGCGTTTCCGCCGCCTGGGCGGGCAGGGCCAGCAAAAGGCAGCAGGCGAGAGAAAAGAGAAGGGAAGGCTTGTTCATGCGAAGTGCTCCCTGTGCAGTAGGTATATAAAAGGTCTACGCTTGCGTCATCATGTTTTCGGCCGCGCACAGCCACAAGTCCCAGCCGGGCCAGGACAGGTTCCAGCCCTGCTCTTCCAGTTCCGCAAAGCCGGGCACGCCTCCCCTGGCCGGGGCCATGACTCCGTCCGTGGCCGTGAAGCGCTGAAATTCCTCTGAAAGCAGAAAGGCCAGAATTTCGTGAGCTTCCGGCGGGGCGTCCGCGCCGAGACAGGCCAGCATGGGCACGGCCAGGGCGCCGCTTGCGGGCCAGACCATGCGGCCGCCCCCTTCGCGGAAAGTGCGGGCAAAGGCGGGGATAAGCACGGCGGCGCTCAGTTCGCCCCGGCCGATGCGCTTATTGATGTCCAGGGGGTTGCTCCTGGTATCCAGCTTGTCCAACAGGTTTTGTACGGCCGGGCCGCAGGCACCGCGCAGGACCGCTTCCAGCAGGTAAGGCATGGGCGTATCCTGGGGCGGGCAGCCCACGGGGCCGGGAAAGCCCGGCGCGCATAAATCCGGCCAATCGCGCAGGGGCGCGGCCAGGGTGGCGGAAGCCGCGAGCACGCCGGGCACCACGGCCGTGATGACCAGTTCCGGCACGGGCGGGGTCAGGCCCAGGGCGGCCAGCTCCGGCCGCAGCGGGGGCAGGGTGGCCTCCGGCAAGGCCAGGCGGCCTTGTTTGGCCAGGGCCAGGGCGCGCGGCAGCAGCTGCGGATACGCGCTCACGCTGAGGGCCGGGATGTGGCCGTCGCCGAAGGTGGAGGCGAACGCGTACATTTCCGCGTGGATTTCCGGGGAGCCGAGACGCACGCCGGGGTAGCGCCGGGAAATCACTTCCCTGGCGCGGCGCATGATGTTGGGCGGCAGGGTGAGGTAGATGTGGCAGGTCATGTTCTGCTTTCCTCTTGTTCCGTGGGCAACAGCCGCGCTTGAGGCCGGGAGGGGAATGTCAGCCCGCCCAGCCGTTCCCCGCCGCGCAACGCGTCCCTGGCCTGGAGCAGGGCCGCGTCCAGCAGGGCCAGCTCGTCGCGTTTTTGGCGTTCCGCCGCGTCCAGTTCCAGCAGGCGGCGCATGCCGCCCCCGGCCATGACCAGTCGCCGCTGGCTGGAAAGCATGAGCACCGGGTCGTGCGTGGCGATGACAATAATTTTGCCGTGTCCGGCCAGGGTTTTCACGGCGCGGTGCTTGTCTATGCCCGCGTTTTCCACTTCGTCGATCAGCACCACGGGCGCGTCGGAGATGAGCGCGATATCCGCGATCATCAGCGCCCTGGCCTGGCCGCCGCTGAGGCGCTGCAAGGCGCTGGAGGCGGCCATGGGTTCCCCGCACAGGGTGTTGGCGAGCGCCACCACCTGTCCGGGCCAGTCCGCGCCGGGCTTATGCAGCGCGGCGGCGTGCAGGGCCAGGAACTCGCCCACGCTGGCGTCCATGATGAAATGCGTGCGCTGGGAAAGCGTGGCCACCACCGTGCCGGAACGGCCTTCCGAACCCGTGCCGACAAAGGACACCGAGCGGCCGGAAGGCGTGTCCCGCCGGGCCAGTTGCTCTATGTCCGCCAGGAATTCGCTCTTGCCGGAACCGGTGGGCCCCACAACAGCCAGGCTCTCGCCGGGCAGGAGGACGAGTTCCGCCACATCTTCCGGCCGTCCTTCGCGGTCCGTGCCGCCCAAAATTTCAAGCCGCGCGCTCATGCCGCGCCTCCCGTGGTGCAGAGTTTTTCCACGCTGCCGGACTGGAAGCGCCGCCCCACGCGGCGCTCGCCCGTACAGTAGGAGCAGATGGCCGCGGGCATGTCGCAGCGCAGGGTTCTGCCTTCCAGGCTGTCCACTTCCGGCCGTTCGCGTATGGCCCTGGCCAGGCGCAGCGTGCCGGTGCCGGTGAGCCCGTTGACCAGAAAGGTTTCCGCTTGCGGGTTGGCGCGGCCCACGCCGTGCAGCATCACTTCCCGCTCCGCCTGGGAGACCAGGTCGCCTTTGGTCAGCACCACCAGGTCCGCCAGGCTGAGCATGGGCCCCATTTTTTCCGGGGCCTGGATGCCGCCCAGACAGTCCACCAGGGTGACGGCCAGAACGCCTTCGATATGCGGGGCGCAGCGCAGGCACAGTCCGGCGGTTTCAATAAACAGCACGTCCGCCTGCTGGCTTTTGCCCCAGTCAAGGGCTTCTTCCATGTTGGAGATGAAGTAGTGGTCCGGGCAGAGGTACCCGCTCAGGCCGCCCAGGGCGGGTATGCCCAGGCGTTCGCGGTACAGTTCCGGGTCCAGGGAACTTCTGGTGTCGAATTTAACGGCCGCCACGCGCAGGCCCGCATGGAGCAGGGCGCGGGCGGCGTGCATGATGACGGCGGTTTTCCCGGCGCTGGGCGGGCCGGCCACAAGAACGGGGCGCATGAAACCTCCCGGATTGAGGATGCTATAAAATGAAGATGAAAGTCGTTATCATTCAATAGGAAAAAAACGCAACCCTTTTTTATCCGGATCACGTTTTTATGGGAAACAGACGGGCTTAGCGGCCGGAACGTTCCAGTTCCCTGGCCCGCGCTTCCGCGCGCAGTTCTTCCTTGGCTTCCGGCCACTGGGCTTCCTGCCAATGATGCGAAGTGACGCGGTCCGGGGGTACGCTCACGCTCTCGCCGGGACCATCCAGGCCCAATTCGCTTTGATGGATGCGCACGGCCACGCTTTCTCCCGTGGCTTCGGCGTGGCGCGCGGCCTTGGGGGAAAAGGAGGCGGCAAAGGCGGCGGCAGCGCGCAGGGCTGCCGCGTCCCACACACTGGAGGGCAGGGGACGGGCCAGGGCGATAGGGCCGGGGAAATCCGCCACCTTGAACAGGTAGTCCGTGGGCCGGGCCGTATCCAGCAGACGGGTGTTGTCGTCCTGGTTGCGGCCCACGCAGAGCCAGAGCGGGCCGGAAGCGTGGCTCCAGTACTGGCGGCCGGTGTTGGCCAGGTGGAATTCCGCCGCGCCGGGCTTTGCGCAGTATTTGAGCACCGGCCAGTAGCTGCGTGCGTTTTCTTTTTCCGCCAGCAGGCAGCCGCCCGCCGGGGTGGGGATTTCTTTCAGGCCCATGCTCGCGGCCAGGGCCAGCTGCTTCGTCCGCCCCCGTCCCGCGATGGACAACAGGCGGGAGCGGTCCACCAGGCCCGCGCGCTCGGCGTCCGTTTCGTCCAGAAGCTGCGCGCTCAAAGGGCGCAGCAGCAGGCCCTTCACGCCCGCGTCGCGCTGGATGACGTTGAGGGTGTCCCGGCGCTGGGACATGGGTCGCTGGCCCAGCACTTCGCCGCTGACAATGGCGGAGGCGCCCAGTTCGGCCATCAGTTCCTTGGCCCGGCGCAGCATGATGATTTTGCAGTCCACGCAGGGGTTCATGACCTTGCCGAAGCCGTGTTCCGGCCTCTCCCGCAGCATGCGGGCGAAGTCCTCGCCAATGTCCGCGGCTTGGATGGAGAGGCCGTACAGCCCTTCCCAATGCGGGACAAGGTGGGGCTTGCCGAAAAAGGGCGAGACAAAGTGCAGGCAAATGACCTTGTGGCCCATGTCCTGCATGAGGCGGGCGGCCAGGATGCTGTCCAGGCCGCCGGAAAGCAGCGCGACGAGGGTCGCGGGCGTGTGCGTGTTCATGCCCGCCCCAATACGGCCGCAAAGGGAAAAAGGCAAGGGGCGGATGTTGCGAAGGGAAGGGCGGCCATTGCGGGTTTTTCCGTGTTTTGTTATATGAACGGGTCTTTCATAAAACCCTTGCCCGGAGTGTTCCCATGGCCAAAAAACCTGTTCTCAGCCCTGAAGAAATGCGGCTGGAAGCGCTGACCACGGCGCTGACCACCATTGAGCGCAAATACGGCCAGGGTTCGGTCATGAAACTGTCCGATTCGGCCCACGTGAGCATTCCGGTCATTCCCACGGGCTCCATCGGGCTGGATTTGGCTCTGGGCGTGGGCGGGATACCGCGCGGCCGGGTTTCTGAAATTTACGGGCCGGAATCTTCGGGCAAAACCACGCTCAGTCTGCACATTATCGCGGAAGCCCAGAAACTGGGCGGCACCTGCGCGTTCATCGACGCCGAGCACGCCCTGGACGTGGCCTACGCCAAGCGCCTGGGCGTGAAGACGGACGAGTTGCTGATCTCCCAGCCGGACTATGGCGAGCAGGCCCTGGATATCGCGGACATGCTGGTGCGTTCCGCCGCCGTGGACCTGGTGGTCATCGACTCCGTGGCCGCGCTGATCCCCCAGGCGGAACTGGAAGGCAACATGGGCGAAACCCAGGTGGGCGGCCAGGCGCGGCTGATGTCCCACGCGCTGCGCAAACTTACGGGGACCATCCACAAGTCCCGCACGGCCGTCATTTTCATCAACCAGATCCGCATGAAAATCGGCGGCATGACCGGGGGCTACGGCAACCCGGAAACCACCACCGGCGGCCACGCGCTTAAATTCTACGCTTCCGTGCGCCTGGACATACGCCGCATCCAGACCTTGAAGGACAAGGAAGAGAGCTACGGCAACCGCACCCGGGTCAAGGTGGTCAAGAACAAGGTGGCGCCGCCGTTCCGGGAGGCCATTTTCGATATCCTGTACGGCACGGGCATTTCCCGCACCGGCGAGATCATCGACATGGGCTCGGACGCGGGCATCATCGACAAGAGCGGTTCCTGGTTCGCCTTTGGCGGCGAACGCCTGGGCCAGGGCAAGGAAAACGTGCGCGCCATGCTGGATGAGAACCCGGAACTGCGCGCGTCCATTGAGAAAAAGATTATTGACCACCTGGGCATGAACCCGGACAAGATCCCCAATTCCGGCCCGGTAAGCGAAGACGACGCTGAAGAATAAGGAGCCTCAGGTGCTGACAGCCAACGAGATACGCCGCCGTTTTATCGAATTTTTCCGCGTCCACGGGCATGAGCACGTGCGCTCCTCTTCCCTGGTGCCCAAGGACGACCCTTCGCTGTTGTTCACCAACGCGGGCATGGTGCAGTTCAAAAAGATCTTCCAGGGCCAGGAAAAGCGCGCCTATTCCACGGCCGTCACCGCGCAGAAATGCCTGCGCGTGGGCGGCAAGCACAACGACCTGGACAACGTGGGCAGAACCGCCCGGCACCACACTTTTTTCGAAATGCTGGGCAACTTCTCGTTCGGCGACTACTTCAAGTCCGAAGCCATACGCCTGGCCTGGAAGTTCGTGACCGAGGAACTCAAGCTCCCCAAGGAAAAACTCTGGGTCACGGTGTTCGAGACCGACGACGAGGCCGCTGAATTCTGGCGGGAGCACGCGGGACTGCCCCCGGAGCGCATCAAACGGATAGGCGAGAAGGACAACTTCTGGTCCATGGGCGATACCGGCCCCTGCGGCCCCTGTTCCGAAATTTTCGTGGACCAGGGCGAAGACATGAGCTGCGGCCCGGACTGCGGCATCGGCAGCTGCGACTGCGACCGCTTCCTGGAAATCTGGAACCTGGTGTTCATGCAGTACAATCAGATCGAGCCGGGCAACCGCGAAAAGCTGCCCAAGCCCAGCATCGACACGGGCATGGGCCTGGAACGCGCGGCCGCCGTATGCCAGGGCAAGCGTTCCAACTTTGACTGCGACCTGTTCCAGGATCTGATCAAGGCCATCGCGGCCCTGGCCAACGTGACCTACAAATCCAGCCTGCCGGACACGGACGATACCGACACCGCCCTGCGCGTGATAGCGGACCACAGCCGCGCCGTGGCCTTTATGGTGGCCGACGGCATCATGCCCTCCAACGAAGGGCGCGGCTACGTGCTGCGCCGCCTCATCCGCCGGGCCTACCGTTTCGGGCGGCTCATCGGCATGCCGGAAACCTTTTTGCACAAGAGCGCGCTCACCGTGGTGGACATCATGGGCGCGGACTACCCGGAAGTCACGGAATCCCGCTCCTTTATCGAACGCCTGGTGCGCGAGGAAGAAGAGCGCTTCAGCAAGACCCTGGACAAGGGCCTGGCGCTGCTGGAAGAAGAGCTGGCCAAACTCCCGGCCAAGGGCTGCCTGCCCGGCGACGTGGTTTTCAAGCTGTACGACACCTACGGCTTCCCCCTGGATATCGTCAACGACGTGGCGGGCAAAAAGGGCTTTTCCGTGGACGAGGACGGCTATCGCGAAGCCATGAACCGCCAGAAGGAACGCGCCAAGGCCGCCTGGAAAGGTTCCGGCGAAACCGACCTGGCTTCCCGCTTCGCGTCGCTGCTGGAGGAAGGCCTGCATGCCGAATTCCTGGGCTACGACAATCTGCGCGCGTCCTCCCGCATCACCGCGCTGCTCAACGCGGCCGGGGAACGGGTGGACCAGCTGGCCGAAAAGGAAAGCGGCTTTCTGGTGGCGGGCCGCACCCCGTTCTACGGCTCTTCCGGCGGCCAGGTGGGCGACAGGGGCGAAATCCTCTCCCTGTCCGATGAAGGCGGCAGGGCGGAAGTGACGGACACGCTCAAGCCTTCCGCCGCGCTGACCGTGCACGCCGTTACGGTCACCGAGGGCCGCCTCTTCCTGGACGGCGAAATTTCCCTCGCGGTGCTGGAAGGCGAGCGCATGGCTTCCGCCCGCAACCACACGGCCACGCACCTGATGCACGCCGCCCTGCGCAAAGTTTTGGGCAGCCACGTGCGCCAGGCCGGGTCCCTGGTCGGGCCGGACAGGCTGCGTTTTGACTTTACCCACATGGCCGCCATGACGCCCCAGGAAATCGCGGACGTGGAAGACGCGGTCAACGCGGCCATCCTCGCGGACATTTCCCTGGAAGCGGAAGAGATGAGCTACCCGGCCGCTCTTGCCAAGGGCGCCATAGCCCTGTTCGGCGAAAAGTACGGCGACGCCGTGCGTGTGGTTTCCGTGCCCGGCGAATCCACCGAGCTGTGCGGCGGCACGCACCTGGAACGCACCGGCCAGGCCGGTTCTTTCGCCATTCTCAGCGAAGCCGGTGTTGCCGCCGGAACGCGCCGTATCGAAGCCGTCACCGGCTGGAACGCCCTCACCCTGCTGCGCGAACAGCGCGCCGAGCTGGCCGAGCTTTCCACGCTGCTCAAAGGCCGTCCCGGTGAGCTGGCGCCCAAGGTCAACGCGCTCATGGCGGATATCCGCACCCTGCGTAAGGACGTGGAACGCGCCGCCTCCGTGGCCGCGTCCGGCCAGGGCCGCAACCTCATGGATCATGTCGAGGACGTGAACGGCATCAAGCTGCTGGCCGCCCGGTCCGGCGCGCCGTCCATCAAGGCTCTGCGTGAGGTCATGGACGACGTGCGCTCCAAGCTGCCGTCCGGCATCGCCTGCCTCACGGCCGAGGAAGACGGCAAGGTCAGTCTGGTTATCGCCGTGTCCAAAGACCTGGTGGGCCGCTTCACCGCGCCCGCGCTCATCAAGCCCGTGGCCGAGAAAATCGGCGGGTCCGGCGGCGGCAGGCCCGACATGGCCCAGGCCGGCGGCACCAACGCGGCCGGCATTGATGAGGCTTTCACTGTGTTGAAAGGGTTGCTTCGATAAGCAGGTTGCTGAAAGGCAATTTTGTCGAAGCCATCCAAGAGTGAGAGCAGGGCGCTGCCCTGCACTCGCCAGGGGTTAGCACCCCTGGACCCCTTACAGGGTGCCTAAGAAAAGGGTGCTTATCCGCCGTTCTGTTGATTCGGGCCGTCCTGGCCCTCACCCCTTCGGGGCGCCGGGGAGGACCCCGGCGGGCAATTTTGCTATCCTGCAAAATTGTCGCGCCGCGGCGCTCACATACTGGCGGGTACTGGCTTGATAGGATAAAAAGAGGCGGCGCCGTCATTGTACGGTGCCGCTTTATCAGAGAGAATTGCCATACCCCCTGGTAAAGTTCTTTGGAAGGGGGATGGGGGTCCGGGGGAAGGGGGGAACCTTTCTTACAAGAAAGGTTCCCCCCTCCCCCCGGCCGCCGGAGGCATCCCATGGCTCGTCGTCCCGTAAAACTGTACCCGCCTTCGTATCCGCTGACCTTGTTTTTTTTGGCGATGCTGGTCCCGGCTTGCTGTTGGGGGCTGGTGCTGCTGGGCGTTTCGCTGCTTTCCCTGCTTTCGGGCGGGTTGGGGTTGGGCCAGGCTGTGCCGCTGGTTTGCGCGCTGGCCTTGCTGCTGCCCGTGCCCTTTGTGGTCCGGGGGCGGCGGGCGGCCATGCTGCCGGTGGTATTCAGCTTGCTGGGCAGTCTGTTGTCCGGCCTGAGCATGGGGGCGTTTAACCAGACGCACCCGGTACTGGTGCTGGGACTGTTCGCCTTGGGCGGCATGTACTGCGTGGCTTTGACGCACCTGTTCCGCCGGGCGCGGCCGCTGCTGGAAAGTTTGGAAAAGCGCCGGGTTCTGCCGCTTTGCGCGCTGGGCCTGGCTGCCGTGACCGAGCTGTATCTGGCCTTTGTCATGAGCGCGGCGGCCCCGCCGCGCGTGGTGCTGCTGGGCGAACTGGCCTTCATTCTTTCTTTTGTCGTGCTGGCGGGCGCGCTGCCCGGCCTGCTGCGGCCGGGTCTGAGCCTGGTGACGGCCTGCCTGGGCCTGGCCCAGGCGCTCAGTTCTTTCGGGGTCGCGGCCTGGGATGTGTACAGCTACCACCGGGACCCGGAACTGTACGCGCGGGCCGGGCGCTTTGCCGCTTCTTTCGCGCCGCAACGCGGGGTGGAGGCGCTGGTGACCGCGCTGGCCCTTGCGGCGTTGTTCTGTCTGGCTTTGTGGCTGCTCCGGCGGGCTGATGCGTCACCCGCCGCGCACGGGTAGCCATCCGTCCGTATTCTTCCCATAACAAACGCTGCCATTGTGCGGCCGCACACCGGGGTTCCGCCCGCGGTATTGCGTCATGTTTTTTTGAAACAGCGTTTTGTTTTGGTGAAAATAATTTTTTCTAATAGATTCAGCAAAATGGATCCGGAATGCGGGGCCTGCGGCGGCGCTTATATTGTGTTTTTTTTCACTTTTGTGCACAGTAAAAGATGCAGCTCGAGGTAGGCATTTCGCGGGAGCGCGCTCAGGCTCCGGGATGATTGCCTCCGCGCTGTTTTGTGAAACACTTTTTGTAACCCTGACGTGGAGGAGCCTATGAGTATGATAATGGCGAAGGTTGCCAGAAGGGCCGCGCTGGCCGCGGCTTTGCTTCTGGTTGCCGGCGGCTCGGTTTTGGCCGCGGAAAGCCCGCGCGCCGTGACCAAGTCACCGGCGCGGGACGGGGCATACCTGGCAAAAATGCCGGGCCTTGCCAACAACGTTCCGGGGCAGACTCTGGCTGGGGAAAAACGCGTCCTGAACGACGGCGTGGTCATCCGCTCCAGCTCGGTGGAAGGCGGCAAGATCATTATCCCGCCTTCCGGGCTGTTCATCACCATCCGGTCCCAGAACTGGATGCCGTTCAACAACGAACCCATCCTGATGGCCGGCGCCCCGTACCGCTTCATCACCGATACGTATGAGCAGAGCGTTGTCCGCAACGTGACGTTGCGCCGCAACGGCATCGCGTTTTCGGACAAGGACAAAACCCGGGGCTGGCAGCTCACTTCCATAGATACCAAAACCTATGGCATGACCGGGGCTTCCACGGCGGTCTTCAAAATTCTGAAGACCACGGGCAACTACTACGGCGACCAGTTTCTGGTGCAGGCCGGGGAAAAAGTGACCAACGCCGCTGCCGACGGTTCCCTGGCCAAGGGCAGCAAGCTGCCGGACGGCATCCGCGTGCCCACCCTGGAAAACAAGGCCGCGCAGCATATCGCGGGCAGCAACGTCGCCACTGTGGGCCGCAGCTACGTGGTGGTGGATTCCATCAGCGCCAACGAAGTGAAGGTGCGCGAGCTGGTCACGGACAACAACACCGGCGTGTGGATTTCCCCCAAGGACCCGGTTATCGGCGCGTACGGCAAGGGCTCAAAAATCAAGGCCGGGGCCGCCACCCTGGAAGTGACCGAGGTGACGGCGGACAGCGCGACCGTGAAACTGGGCAACGTGACCAAAAAGCTGGGCCCCGTGAACGCGGATTCCATGAAGTGGATGCTCATGGACATGGCGTCCCGCGAACAGTTCATGATCAAGTCCGCCGACAACAAGATTCTGGCGCACCTTGACCTGAACAAGCCCTTTGCGGACGGCAAGGCTAATCTGGTCGTCTATTCCGACGTGGTCAAAGTGAAAAGCGGCGACGCCTGGGGGCCGGATACGCGCTTCCTCGCCCGCCCCGAAACCTGAGCGACCTGCACCTTTACCCACGAGATCGTCCTTGAAAACGACAAGGAAATCGTTCTTGATGGGAAAGCCAACAAAGTTTTTGTTGGTCCGCAAAAATACTTCAAAATCGTTATCGACGAATTCGACGGCACCACCGTCAAGGCCTGGCACGTGGAAGACAAGGACGGCAACAAGAGCCCCAACCTGGCCGGCCGTTCCAAAGGCAAGCACGTGGACATGGTTGTCGGTTCCACCTGCCGCTCCACCGCGCACTTCTTCAGCCGCGTGTACGGCGCGCTTTTCAACGAGCAGTCCGAGCAGTTGGTGAAGTTCAGCAAGTAAGACCGCGCCACGGCGCGCTTCATGAAAAACGCCCCTGAGTCTGACGGCTCAGGGGCGTTTTTGCTTGTATGGGCTGTTTTAAGTTAGCTGTCGAAGTCATCTAAGAGTGAGAGCAGGGCAGCGCCCTGCTCTCACTCTTAGATGACTTCGACAACTATATAAGCCTTTAATCAGGCGAACTGTCCTTGCTGCTTCTGGCCAGGGCTTCGCCCACCAACTTGCCCGCGTTGGGCAGCTTTTCCGGCCGGGCGCGCAGAGTTTGCTCTGGGGCCGTGTCCGTAAGCGGCGTGTTTTGGGCGGAAGTGGTAAAGGCTGCTGCTCTGTTGCTGAACTCTTTCAGGCGCGCGGCGCTGTCCGCGTCCAGCAGGGGAAAGGCCAGGGCGTCTTCCGGCAGGCAGCCGGCGCAGGGTTCGCGGTATTCGTAAATCGCTTTGGTGGTGTCGTCCAGCAGGGCGCTCCAGCGCTTGGCCAGCCAGATTTTGGGCACGCTACGGCCGTTGGCGACCCAGAGGTCGCTGAACCAATCCCCCTGGCTGGGCACGAGAAGCAGCTGGGTGGTCCAGGTGTAGCCGTCCGGCCCCTTGCTGCTGGTAATGCTGGCGTTGCGCGGCTTCCAGACCGTGTCCGGCTGGAAGCTCCAGTTCTGGCTGTCTTCCAGTTTGGCCAGAATGGCGTGGGCATGCCGGGTCACGGGGCCGGAAGCGTCCCCTTCGCCGAACACGGCGTAAGGAAAGGAGATGACGGCCGAGCTGAGGGTTTCCTTGTCGTTGGGGATGGACACGGCCAGGCTGCCGCTGGCCATGAGCCGCAAGGGGGCCTTGGCCGTGATGCTGATGGGCGGCTTGGTGTTGGTGCTGAGGGTGTTGCCCGCAACCCCGGTGCGGGCCGGGGAGCAGCCCGCCGCAAGTGCCAGGCCGAGGAAAAGGGAGAAAAGAGGGAAAAGGCGTGCCATGGCGGTGTTCCTTGGCTGGGGGATAAAAAATGCCGGTCGGGCTTGTACGCCCGACCGGCACTATAAGCTCAGGCCGTTTCATCTGTCCACAGACCGGTTAGAGCAGTTTCGCTTTGAGATTGTCGCGTAACGGCGGGTAAAGCCCGCCTGCGCCAATCTCGCGGCAAGGACTTGAGGACAAATCCTCTAATCCTTAGAACCGCTGCCGGCACGGCGGCCCGTGGCCCTGGCTTCTCCCAGGAGCTTCTTCGCATCGGGCTGGTGCGCGGGCCGGGCTTGCAGCGCCTGGGCCGGGGCCATATCGTTCAGCGGCGTCTCCTGGGCGCTAGCGGTGAAGACCTTGCCCGCCCTGGCTTCAAAGTCGCTCAGGCAGGCGCCGGCGTCGCCGCCGACGATCATGAGGTCCGGGTTGAAGTTTTGCAGGCAGTCGGGCCAGGGCTCGCGGTATTCGATCACGGCCCGGTTGCTGCTGTTCAGGTTGGCGGTCCAGCGCTTGGCCAGCCAGAGCTTGGGCACGCCGCGGCCGTTGGCGACCCAGAAGTCGCTGAACCATTCGCCCTGGCTGGGGATGCGCAGGAGTTGCGCGGACCAGGCGTAGCCGCCCAGGTTCATGCCGCCGCTAAGCGCGACGCCGCTGATGGCGTCCGGCGCTTTCCAGGTATCCGGCGCGAAATACCAGTTGGAACTGTCGCTAAGCCTGGAAATGATGGCGTGGGCGTGCCTGGTGACCGGGCCGGACGTGCTGCCGTCGCCGAACACCGCATAGTTGAACGAGGCCATGGAGGAACTCATGACTTCCGTGTCGTTGGGTACCATCACCCACAGGTTGCCGCTGGCCACGGGTTTAAACGGCGCGTTGGCGGTAATGCTGATGGGCGGGTGCGTATTGGTGCTCAGGGTGCTGCCGGTCAGTCCCGTGCGGGCCGGGGAACATCCGGCCAGCAGGGCCAGGCCAAAAACAAGGGAACATAGCGTGATCATACGGTATTTCATCATGTCGCTCCTGGGTTAAAACCGGCGGAAACCGGGGAAATCCAAGTCTCTTTGCTCCACTTCCCCCGCCAGCTTGGTGGGGTTGGGGCTGCTGGAAGGCTCGGTCAGGATGGAAGGCGCTGCCGGGGCCGCAACCGAGCCGGCAGAGCCGCGCTGGATACTGAAAGCGGCGTCTGCCCGTTTCAGAAAAGGCCCCAGGCATTCCCCGGCATTGGGAACAAGTTCAAGCCATTGTATTTCATCAGGCAGGCAGGCGGGCCAGCTTTCGCGGTATTCCGCCACCATGCGCACGTATTCCGCCGGGGTGGCGGAAAAGCGTTTGACCAGCCAGCGTTCCGGCACTTCCCGGCCGGACGCGCGCCACATGTCGCTGAACCAGTCCCCTTCGGAAGGCACGGTCATCAGCTGCTCGGTCCAGGTCATGCCGTCAAAGCCGGTGCTGCTCATGGCGAACGCGTTGGGGGCTTTCCAGCTTTCCAGCACGAAACGCCAGCGCCGCTCGTCCGTGGGCCGCAGAATGATGCTGTGCGCGCTTTTGGTAACAGGCCCGTCCGTACTGTCGGAGTAGACGGCGTAGTCAAAGGCGCCCGTGGGCTGCAGCATCATAATATCGCTTTTCAGGGTGACGTAGCGGCGGCCGTAGGCCATGAGCCGCAAGGGCGGTTCGGCCGTGATGACGGCGCGCGGGTAGCCGGTGCGGACCAGTCCTTCACCGCTCACGCCGGTAAAGGCCGGGGAGCAGGCGGCCAGCAGGAGTGGCAGTAAAAGAGAAAGAGTACCGGATCGTATCCGCATAAGGCCTCCGACGCGCCTCCTACTCATATATGCCCCGCAGGGGGATGAAGCAAGATGCCGGAGGGTATTTTTCGCGCCGCAAGGCCGGGCAAAAGCCCTATTGTGTTTTCAGGGACGGACCGCCCCTGCGGCGCAGGCGACCCCGCGCCGGTTTATTGGGGACCGGACGCGGGGTCTGCGCATTCTTCGTCTCAGGAAGGTTGCTGTGCTTTGGACGCCACTTCCGCTCCGATTTCCCGGAGACAGACGACCAGGCTGCCCACCTTGCGGTGGTGGTTGACGCACTCACAGCACTTGCCGTGCCGGGGGCATTCTTTTTTGGGACAGGTGCAGTTGGCTTCGTTACATCCGGCTTCAGCCATGGGAACCCTCCGTAAATGAAAGCAGTTTCAGTAACCGGCAAAAACCGCGCGCCGTCTTTTTATCCACCCTGAAGGGGTTCCAAGGGGCGCGCCCCTTGGCGGGTGCAGGGATCTCACAACCGCAGGAAGCGGTTGTGCACGGAGCGCCAGCGACGCCCGAAGGGGGCGGCACAGGACGTGCCGCATTGCGCCCTGCTTCGACTCTTTGTTGACTTCGACAAAACTGCCTTTCCTGCCTAAAACGTGCCCGCTTCTTTTTTCACGGCCAGGGCTATTTTCCAGAGCAGGGAAAGAATGAGCAGCCCGATGGCGTAAATACCCAGGCATACCGCCAGTTCCACCAGGGTCGGGGTATAGGGGGTCACCCCGTCGAAGGTGTTGGGCGTGAACCCGCCGATGAGCAGGCCCAGGCCCTTGTCTATCCAGGAAGCGATGACCAGCAGCACCAGGGCGTAGGGCAGCACGGCTTCGTTGTTGCGCAGGGCCGGGGTCAGCAGCAGAATGAGGCAGAAAATGGCGAACACCGCCGCCGTCCACATCCAGCCCGTGACCCAGGACCAATGCCCGTCGTGCCCGTTGAACAGGTAGGAGAGCGGGTGCATGTGGCCGGGAATCTGGCTGTAGAAGGCCGTGAACACTTCCAGCAGGAAGAAGAACACGTTGACGGCCATGGCGTAAGCGATAATGACGGAGAGCGTCCTGATGGCCTCGCGGCCCGGGTCAAAAGAGGTCAGGCGGCGCAGAATGAGCGCGAGCAGCAGCAGAATGGCCGGGCCGGAACAAAACGCGGAAGCCAGAAAGCGCGCGGCCAGAATGGCCGTCAGCCAGTAGTGGCGGCCGGGCAGGCCAGCGTACAGAAAAGCCGTGACCGTGTGGATGGAAAAGGCCCAGATCACGGAGACGTAGACCAGCTTTTTGATCCACTTGGGCGGCTCCACGCCGTTTTTCTCGCATTCCAGGCCCACCCAGCCCACCAGCACGTTGAGGACAAGATAGCCGGTTAGCACCAGCATGTCCCAGAACATGATGGACCAGGGCGTGGGGTGCAGGATGACGTTGAGCACGCGCTGCGGCTGGCCCATGTCCACCACGATGAACAGCATGCACATGACCACGGCCGCTATGGCCATGAATTCGCCCAGGATCAGCATTTTGCGGAAGGGCTTGAACCCGTGGAAATACGCGGGCAGCACCAGCATGACGGCGGAGGCCGCCACCCCGACAAAGTAGGTGAACTGGGCGATGTAAAAGCCCCAGGACACGTCGCGGGACAGGCCGGTGACGGTCAGGCCCATGATGAGCTGGTAAATATAGGCCGCGCTGCCTATGCCGATAAGGCCCAGCAGGCAGGCTATCCAGGTGTAGAACGAGGGGGAGGCTTTGAAGAGTTTTTCTATCATGGCAGCCTCCTTACAGGATGTAGTAGACGCCGGGCTCGGTGCCCAGGCTGGGTTTGCGGCGCACAGTGACGTTGTCCGCCAGGGCCTTGCGCACGGAGGAATTCTCGTCGTTCAGGTCGCCGAACAGGATGGCCCCGTTCGAGGCCCGCACGCAGAGCGGGTCTTCGCCTTTGGCCAAGAGTTCCGCGCAGAAGGTGCACTTTTCCACCACCCCGCGCATGCGCGTGGGAAAGGTGGGGTTGAGCTTTTTGACGTGCGGTTCCGCGTCCATGAAGTTGAAGCTGCGCGAACCGTAGGGACAGCCCGCCATGCAGAAGCGGCAGCCTATGCAGCGGTGGTAGTCCATTTCCACGATGCCGTCGAGCCGCTTGAAGGTGGCCTGGGTGGGGCAGACCCGCACGCAGGGCGGGTTTGCGCAGTGGTTGCACAAGAGCGGGAAACTGCGCTGGGTCAGCGCCTTGGCCGGGTAGTTGTCGTTCTGGTCGGTGAAAGAGCGCTGGTAGCTGTCCGTCCAGATCCACTTCACTTCCTGCCTGCCTTTGATGTCCGGCACGTTGTGGTAGCTGTGGCAGGCGTCGATAATGCGCTGCAGCAGCGCCTGGGAGGTCAGGCGGCGGGTGTCGATGACCATGGCCCAGCGCCCGGCCTTGAGGGCCTTGGGCGAGTCCAGGTACGAGCCCTGTCCGGCGGGAGCGGGGGCGGGCGCGGCGGCCAGGCTGATGACCGGCGCGGCCAGGGTGAGCCCTGCCGTGCACAGGCCGGCTTGTTTCAGAAAACGGCGGCGAGAGTGGTTCATTTTCTAGCCCCCCCAAGAAGCTTTTGGGCAAGAGACTTTTGAGCGGCCGGTTTTTTCGGCTCGATATGGCAGCTCCAGCAGTAGGGATCCACGCTGTTGCTGGTGTGACAGCTGTCGCAGAAGTTGGCCTTGTCGTTGTGGCACTTCATGCAGGTGTTCTGCAGGCTCACTTCCCAGACCTTGCCCGTGGACGACTTGTACATGCGTTTGCCGTCGCGCATGGCCGCATCGCGCCACTCGTTGAGAATGCGCATGTGCTCCGCGCGCATGTATTCCGTGGGCTCCACGCACTCGGTGGCGTCGGCGGGCAGGGCCAGTTCCGGCCGTTTGTACGGCTTTTTGGACGACGACAGTGCGTTGGCCCAGAAGGGTGCGGAAAAAAGCACGATAAAGACCAGAATGCCGGGAATGATGTAGCGGCGGTTGTACATTTAGGCGCCCTCCCCTTGTTCCGCGCCGGCCGCGTCAGCTGCATCAACAGCGTCGTCCGGCTCCTCGTCGGGGAATTCCAAGTCTTCCTGGCGCAGGTCCGTGGTGCGGGGGATCTCGCCCTTCATCACCAGGGCGTTGGCCACCAGTTCGTGCAAACCGCTTACCGTGACGCCGGGGGCCCAGTAGTCCGCCAGCGGGGGCAGCGTGGCCCTGTCAATGGCGCAGATACAGGCCATGGCGTTGACATTTGCCGTCTGCTGCACGTAGCGCAACGCGTTCCCGCGCGGCATGCCCGCGCGCATGCGCAGTTCCATGATTTCCTCGGTGTTCAGGCCGGAACCGGAACCGCAGCAGAAGGTTTCCTCGCGGATGGTGTGCTCGGGCATTTCCACGAAATTGTTGCACACGGCGCGCAGCACTTCGCGCGGCTCTTCCAAAAGGCCCATGCCCCGGGCCGGGTTGCAGGAATCGTGGAAGGTCACGGTCAGGTGGTCGTTGCGCGAAGGCTTCAGGTTCAGCTTGCCGTGCTTGATCAGGTCCGCCGTGAATTCCGCGATGTGCACCATTTTGGTGGCGGCGGCGTGCTTGAACTCCGTGCCCGTGATAGGGCTGACCGGGGTGCGCATGTTCTTGGGCGTGGGGCCGTTCATGGTCACCATGTACTGGTGCACCACCCGCCACATGTGCCCGCATTCCCCGCCCAGAATCCAGCGGCTGCCAAGGCGTTCGGCTTCCGCGTACATCTTGGCGTTGATCTTTTTCATCATCTCGGCGGAGGTGAAGGAGCCGAAGTTCCCGCCTTCCGAGGCGTAGGTGGACAGGGTGTAGTCCAGGCCTATCTCATGGAAGAGCATGAGATAGCCCATAAAGGTATAAATGCCCGGGTCCGCGAACACGTCGCCGGAGGGGGTGATGAACAGCACTTCATGCCCTTTTTCATTGAAGGGCGGCTTGATATTGATGCCGGTGATCGTCTCGATGTCCTCGCAGAGGAACTCCACGATTTCCTTGAAGGCGTGGGGCTGGATGCCCAGGTGGTTCCCGGTGCGGTTGCAGTTGGAAACCGGGTCCATGATCCAGTTGATGCCCAGGCCCACTTCGTGCAGCAGCTCGCGCGCGGCCATGGTGATTTCCGCCGTGTCGATGCCGTAGGGGCAGAACAGCGAACAGCGGCGGCATTCCGTGCACTGGTAGAAGTAGGAGAACCACTCCTTGATGATGTCCTTGTCCAGGGAACGCGCCCCTGCGGCCTTGCCCAACAGGCGCCCCGTGGTGGTGAAGTCCTTGCGGTACACGGAACGCAGCAGTTCCGCCCGCAAGACGGGCATGTTCTTGGGGTCGCCGGTGCCCAGGAAGAAGTGGCATTTGTCCGCGCAGGCGCCGCAGCGCACGCAGATATCCATGAACAGCTTGAGGGAGCGGTATTTTTTCAGCCGGTCCTTGAACGCCTCATAGATAATTTTTTCCCAGTTTTCCGGCAGGTTCCAGTCGTCCTTTTCCGGGGCCCACTCGTGGGGATTGGGCATGCCCAGGCCGCGCATGGTGTCCACTTTGGCCGGGTAGCAGAAGGAGCCGGGCGTGAATACCGGCTTGGTCCGCATCCATCCGGTCCCTTCCAGGCTCGCGCCGGGGAACTTGGCCAGGCTGGACGCGGCCAGGTCTTGGGGAGAAGGCAGTTTGGCCATGGTATATCCTTATTCCGGGGCGTTTTCGGGTTGCTTTTCCAGCGGCAGACCGGCTTCGGCCATGGCGTCGCGGAACTCGTCCTCATATTCCTCGTAGGTGCGGTACTTTTTGGGGCCGTTCCAGGGGTTTATGTGCATCACTTCCCTGGAGTTGTTGGGCAGGTTCCGCGTGGGCGAGAGGAAAATGCCGCCCATGTGCATCAGCTTGCTGAAAGGGAAATAGATGAGCAGCGCGCTGACAAAGGCGATATGCACGAAAAAGGCCGGGCCGATGTTGGCCGGGAGCGTGGGGGAGAAGGTCACCAGGCCCATGGTCAGCACCTTGACCGAGGCCACGTCCACCTTGGTGAAGTAGCGCATGGAAATGCCGGAAACAGCCACGCCGATGAGCAGGAAAAGCGGGAAATAGTCCGCCGGGAGCGAGATGTAGCGCAATTTGGCGTCGGCCAGACGGCGCATGAGCAGGAGCAGGATGCCCGCCAGCAGCAGGGCGTCGCTCATGAACAGGCGCGGCACCCCGACCTGGAGGATGCCGTCCAGGAATTCCGCCGCCTGGATGCAAATGGGCACCGGCTCCAGGAAAAAGCGGAAATGGCGGATGAAGACCATCAGGAGCGAGTAGTGGAAGAGGATGGAAAACACCCACAGCCACTTGGAGGACCAGTACACCAGCCTGCCGCCGCCCTGGGGCGTGTCCGCCACCAGTTCCGCCTGGGTGTTGCGGAACAGGGAGCGGAAAAACAGCACTTCCAGCAGCATGCGGCCCACAACCCCCAGCCTGGTGGACGGGGCTTCCAGACAGGAAGGCTTGATCCAGGGCAGGGATTTCTGCTGCCCGCCCGTGGTGGCTATGGGAAAGGGCACGGGCCGCGCGGCCCACTGCGCGATGCGGCAGCACACGCCCGCCAGGAACACCAGCACGGCGGCCAGCGGCAGCACAATGCCGAGCAGGTACTGCGGGGGCGCGTACCCGGCCGTGGCGCCTGACCAGGCCACCAGGGCTATGGACAGGGCCGCCAGAAGGGAAAGAGCCATAAAGCTTCTCCTTGGTTGCAATGCCGTGTGAGGCTGATCTCAAGCAAAATTCATCGCGGCCGCAAATGGGCCGCGTTCAAACGCACTCAGGCGCCGGGGGTCTCTTCTTCCGGCCCGGACTGGCCCCTCTGTTGCGCCAGGCGCACGAACACGTC
The DNA here is from genome assembly GCA_031551765.1 of Desulfovibrionaceae bacterium. Lineage (GTDB taxonomy): Bacteria > Desulfobacterota > Desulfovibrionia > Desulfovibrionales > Desulfovibrionaceae > JAVBNC01. Next base: position 4,420 of record JAVBNC010000022.1, on the reverse strand, counting down.
GGAACGCCGCCGCATGTCCGCCAGGCGCAGTTGGAACAGCTCTTCCCGGCAGCGGGAGTAGAGGGCAAAGGACAGCAGCGCCAGCTCGTCGACGCGCGCGTCCAGGACGGCCAGTTCCTCGCGCAGGGCGAAATCCACGAACACCGCTTCCGCCGCCAGATAGGCGCGGATCAGGGGCTTGAAAGCGAACAGCGCGGCCAGGGCCTTTTCCGGGGGCAGATCCTGCACGGCCCGCACTTTCACGAATTCCGTCAGGGCGGGGGTAAGGGCCTGCTGGTCCGGCCGCGGGGCGAGCAGGGCGTCGAACAGCGCGGCGGCCGCTTCCAGGGTTCGCCGCCCCACGGGGTTGGACAGGCTGTCCTGGCTGGAACGCACAAAGCCCGCGGTTTCAAAGGCGTACACGGCGTCCGCCCGCTGCACCCATTGGGTCAGCAGGGTTTCGCGGCCTTTGATCAGGTGTTCGGCAAGGGGCATGCGCGGTCTCCGGCTCGATTCAAAATGTCGACATTTTATAGCAAAATTTTACCCAAAACACAACCGCGCGCTAAAGAATTATCGCGGGTAAATAGAATTTTTTCCTTAGTTACCGGATTGTTGCAGTGGTGCAACCAGCGCTATTTTTCCGTCTCGATCAGGCCCTTGATGAACAGGCGCTGCATGCACAGCACCACCAGCAGCGGCGGCAGAAGGCCGAGCAGGGCGGTGGTCATTACCAGGTTCCACTCCACGGGCGCGTCCGGCACGTTGACCATGCGCTGAATGGCCATGACCACGGTGTACATGGCCTCCTGGTTGGTCACCAGCAGCGGCCAGAGATACTGGTTCCAGCCGTAAATGAAGGTGACCACGAACAGGGCCGCCGTGTTGGTGCGGGAAAGCGGCAGGGCCACGTCCACGAAAAAGCGCCAGGGACCGGCGCCGTCAATGCGCGCGGCTTCCAGCAGCTCTTCCGGGATGGTGAGAAAGAACTGGCGGTAAAGAAAAGTGGCCGTGGCCGAGGCGATGAGCGGCAGGATAAGGCCCAGGTAGTTGTCTACCAGGCCCAGATTGGTGGCGACCTCAAAGGTGGGCACGATGCGTACTTCCACGGGCAGCATCAGCGTGGTGAAGATCAGGAAAAAACATAGCGAGCGGCCCGGAAAGCGGAAATAGACGATGGCGAAAGCGGAAATGAGCGAAATGGCGATCTTGCCCACGCTGATGCCGAGCGCCATGATGGTGCTGTTCAGCAGCATGCGCCACACAGGCGCGCCGCCCGCCGCCTGCAAACCCTTGCCCAGCACGGACGCGAAGTTGTCCAGCAGCTTGGTCCCGAACCACAGCGGGGTGGCGCGTACCAGTTCGGCGGACTCGTGGCTGGCGGCCACCAGAGCGATATACAGGGGCAGCAGCACCAGGGATGCCCCGGCTATAAGTATGGCGTGGCTGACCACGCGGTGCGCGCCTTTGCGTTCGACCATCAGTAGGACACCTTCTTCTCAATGTAGCGGAACTGGACAAAGGTCAGGCCGATGACCAGGACCATCAGCACCACGGACTGGGCGGAAGAGCCGCCGAAATCCAGGCCCACAAAGCCGTCGGTGTACACTTTGTAGATCAGGGTGTCCGTGGCCCGGGCCGGTCCGCCGCTGGTTACGGCGTGGATGATGCCGAAGGTTTCGAACAGGCTGTAAATGGTGTTCACCACCAGCAGGAAAAAGGTGGTGGGCGAGAGCAGCGGGAAAATAATGCTGGAAAAGCGCCGCCAGAAGCCCGCGCCGTCAATGGCCGCCGCTTCCACCAGGGACTTGGGTATGGCCTGCAGCCCGGCCAGGAAAAAAAGGAAATTGTAGGAAACCTGCTTCCAGGAAGCGGCCAGCACCACCAGCAGCAGGGCCTGGTCGCCGTTCATCATGTGGTTCCAGGTGATGCCGAGCATGCCCAGCACCTGGGTCATGGCCCCGCCGGACGGGTTGAACAGGAACATCCACAGCACCCCGGCCAGGGGCGGGGCAACGGCGTAGGGTATGACCACGATGCTCTTGTACACGCGCGCGCCTGCCAGGCTCTGGTCCGCCACAATGGCCATCAGCAGGGCCAGGGACATGGACAGGGCCACGGTGGCCAGGCTGAACACGGCCGTCACGGTCAGGGTGTGCAGGTAGTCGCCGCTGGTGAACAGCCGCGCGTAGTTTTCCAGGCCCACGAAAATGCGCGTGGCCCCGAAGGTGTCTTCCACAAAGAACGAGCCCATGACGGCCTGGCCCGCCGGGTAGAAAAAGAAGATGGCCGTGATCAAGAGCTGCGGCAGCACAAAGCACAGCGCCAGACCGAAAGCGCGGGGTGAGGTGAAGGCGACGCGTTTTTCCTGCATAAAAAGTCCGTAAACCGTGCGGGGCCGTCCCCAAAAAGGACGGCCCCGCGTAGGTGTTACTTGTTCACCTGTTCAAAGCGGCGGAGCACTTCGTTGCCGCGCTTGACAAAGCTGTCCAGGGCGGCCTTGGCGTCCTTTTTGCCGGACCACACGGCTTCCAGCTCTTCGTCCGCGATATCGCGCAGCTGGTTCATGTTGCCCAGGCGCAGGCCCTTGGAATTGGCTGTGGGCGCCTTTTGCGTCAGGGAAAGGATGCCGATGTCCGTGCCGGGGTTCTTCTGGTAGAAGCCTTCCTTCTTGGTCAGCTCATACCCTTCCATGGTCAGAGGCAGATACCCCGTCTGCTTGTGGAAATTGGACTGGTTCTCGGGCTTGAGCAGGAAGTTGAAGAAAGCCGCTATCCCGGCCTCGTCCGCCTTGGACTGGCCGGACATGGCCCAGATGGTGGCTCCGCCGATCAAGGTGTTCTGCGGCGCGCCCTTCACGTCTGCCCAGTAGGGGATCATGGCCACGCCCCAGTCGAATTTCGCGCCCAGCTTCACGGCCGCGTAGGAACCGGAGGAGTTCATCAGAATCCCGGCTTCCCCGCTGGTAAAAGTGTTGATGGGCTCGGACTTGCGGCCCGTGTAGGTCATGTTGCCTTCTTTCATCTGCTGGGACAGGAAGCCGATGTGCTTCACGTGCAGGGGGCTGTTGGCCATCAGCACCGCGTCCATGCCCGCCATGCCGTTTTCCTTGCTGGCGAACGGCACGTTGTGCCAGGTGGAGAAGCTTTCAAGCTGCACCCAACTCTGCCAGCCGGAAACCATGCCGAACTTCACCGCGCCCGCGTCCTTCATCTTTTTGCCCACGGCGGCCACTTCCGGCCAGGTGGCCGGGAATTTTTCCGGGTCCAGACCGGCTTTTTTCATGGCCGTTTTGTTGTAATAGAGCACCGTGGTGGAGCAGTTGAAGGGCATGGACAGGAGTTTCCCGTCCGGCGTGCTGTAGTAGGCCGCAATGGGGGCCAGGAACATTTTGGGGTTGATGGGCGTGCCCGCGCCGGCCATGATTTCGTGCACCGGCTTGATCGCGCCCTTGGCGGCCATCATGCTGGCCGTGCCCACTTCGTACACCTGCACCAGGTGCGGGGCTTTTTTGGCGCGGTAGGCCGCAATGGCGGCGGTCATCACCTGGTCGTAGGTGCCTTTGTACACCGGCACCACTTCGTACTTGTCCTGGGAAGCGTTGAAGCGTTTGACCAGGTCGTTGGTGATGTCGTTCAGTTCGCCGCCCATGCCGTGCCAGAACTGGATTTTCACCGGCGCGGCAAAGGCCAGGGTGGGAATGAGGCAGATGAGGGCGACAAGAAGCAGACGTTTGGCTTTGCAAAGACGCATGGGAACCTCCTGGCTAGGGCGCCCGTTGCGGGCGGATGGGGCCGGGGGGAAGAATCCGGCGGATATGAAAAGAATACAGAAAAATACCCATCGCGTCGAGTACGCGGGGCTTTGCCCTGACTATCGCTTCAGAAAAGAAAACGGCGCCGCTGGCGCCGGGAAGATCGCAAAATATTTGTGCAATCACGTGGTTTAGTTGTGCAATATTTTTCCCGGTATTGCACACTGCTTTGGACAGCTTCCAACGTTTGCGCCGGTCTCAGTGCTTCGGCTTCAGATGGCATACATTATGCTTAAATTATCAGAGCGCTGCTCTAATTTTTTAGGCTACGCGCTGAAGCAATAAGATAAAGGAGATTGCTATGAAAACCACAATACGCACCCTGCGGACGGCCTTGCTTGCCGCGGCGCTTATCGCAAGCATGCCTGTAACGCTGCTGGCGGCGGATTTTTCTCAGACTCAAGCGGTGCATTCCACGGCAAGCCTGCAGGAAGGACACTGGGGCGGTGGCCACGGTGGTGGCCACGGCGGGCATGGGGGCCATTATTAGAGCATTTCAACTTTAAAATTGTCTATGCGGATGAAATGCTCTGGTGTTGCGGAACGCAGTGCAGCAACGCCCGCGAGATTGGCGTAGGCGGGCTTTGCCCGCCGTTAAGCGACAATCTCATAGCGAAATTGCTCTAG
>JAVBNC010000019.1:0-11932 GCA_031551765.1 Desulfovibrionaceae bacterium | reverse complement strand
CTAGAGCAATTTCGCTATGAGATTGTCGCTTAACGGCGGGCAAAGCCCGCCTACGCCAATCTCGCGGGCGTTGCTGCACTGCGTTCCGCAACACCAGAGCATTTCATCCGCATAGACAATTTTAAAGTTGAAATGCTCTAGTCAGCTCCTCCCTTAACCTGAGCCAAAGAAAACGCCTTGGAGCTTTCCAAATGGCGGCGGGTGGCGGCTTCGGCCTGGTCGGGGTTCTGGGCGGCCAGGGCTTCGTAGATGGCGGTATGTTCCGCCAGGGACGCGGGCTGGCGGGCCGGGTTGAGGTGGTTGTGGTGGCGGATGCGGATGATCAGGTCGCCGATATAGCTGATGACGGCGACGAGAGAGGCGCAGTTTGAGGCTTCGTGCACGGCTTCGTGGAATTCCCGGGCCAGGCGTACGATGGTGGAGCCTTCCGTGGCGGCGGCGACGCCGTCCAGAATTTTTTTGAGCTTGCGCAGGGTGGGGGGGGCGATGTTTTCCGCGGCTTTGCGGGCGATGAGGCATTCCACGTATATGCGCACGTCGAATATTTCCGCCAGGTCGGAGGTGAAGACTTCCGTGACTTTGGCGCCCCGGTTGGGGAAATGTTCCAGAAAGCGGTCCTTTTCCAGCTTGCGGAAAGCTTCGCGCACGGGCATGCGGCTGATGCCGAGACCGCGGGAAACCTCTTCCTCGCGCAGCCAGTCGCCGGGTTTGTATTCGCCCATCAGAATGCTGGTGCGCAACCGGTCGTACGCTTCTTCTCTGATAGGGCGCAGACGCTTGGTGGAAATAGCTTTCATGGGGGCTCCAAATTGTAGGTTGGATCCATTGTATTCGAGTTCAACGTTCCGTCAATATACTCTGAATAAAGGCAGTTGATACGGAAGGGCAAGAAAAATCCAGGGCCTTTTCACCTTGCTGGTGAAAAGGCCCCGGCCCGTGCGGCTGGAAGGCTGGGATTAGAGCCGGATGGGAATGCCGATGAGCGGGAACCAGACCATGGCCGCCACCGTGTAGACGGCGCAGGCCACAATGCTCAGGAACACCCCGGAGCGGATGAAGTCCGGCAGGCGGAAATGGCCGGTGCCGTAAGCGATAATGTTGGGCGGGGTCATGGTGTGCAGCATGAAGGCGTTGCCGGAAGAAATGATGACCGGCAGGCCTATCCACACCGGGTTGATGCCCAGCGTGGTGGTGTAGGCGAGAATAAGCGGCATGAAGGTCAGCTTGTGGGCCGTGCCGCTGGCGAACAGCAGGTGGGTGACGAACATGAAGGCCGAGAAAAAGCCCACAATGGCTATCGGCGGCCAGGAACCCATCTGGATGTTGCCGAACACGACCTGCGCCAGCCATTTGGCCGCGCCCGTCCTGCCGAAGGCGGCGGCCAGCGACATGCTCACGCCGAAGAGGATAACGCCGCCCCAGTCCACTTTGCGCAGAATGTCCTTGTCCTTCATGCCCAGGCCGATGACCGGCGCCATGAGCAGCAGGCAGGAGATAATGGCCGTGGTGGCGGTGTTGATTTTGACGTTCTTTTCGAAAATCCACATGACCAGAGTGAAGAGGAAAATGGCCAGCACGCGTTTTTCCACGGCTTTCATGGGGCCGAGGTCGCGGTAGCGCTTTTGCGCTTCTTCCACGCCGCCGGGCATGGCTTCGATTTCAGGCGGGAAGAACTTGAGCAGCATCCACCAGCCGAAGATGATGATCAGCATGGTGGGGGGCAGCATGGCGATCATGTATTCCACCCAGGAAACGTGGGCGTTGTTCAGGGTGGCCAAAAGACCCAGGCCGGTCACCGTGCCGGCGGAACCCGTGGCGAAGCACAGGCCCGTGGTGTTCACCATCCAGGCGTTGTTGATCATCATGGCGGTGGCGTTGTTGCTGCGCTCGCCGGTTTCCGACTGCGGCTTGATGCCCAGAGTGTTCAGAATCCCCTGCGAAAGCGGGATGAAAATGCCCGCCTTGGCCGTGGAGGAAGGGATGAACGGACCAATGGCCGTCATGGCGCCCACCATGCCCAGCATCACCCGGCGGAAGTTCTTGCCGATGAAGGACCAGGACATGATGCGGTAGGTGATGCGCAGGCCCAGGCCGGATTCCACCAGCGCCACGCCCAGCACGAAGGCGGCCAGCACCAGCCAGGTTTCCGACTGGCCGAAGCCGCTGAGCGCGTTGGTGATTTTCACTTTGGCCGTGATTTTCCCGGAACCCCAGGCCGTGGCGTCGGTAAGGGCCAGCAGCACCAGGCCCGCGAAAGCGGACGTGCCGCCGGGCACCGCGTCGCTCATCCACAGCACGAGCATGATCAGCAGCACGGTAAGCGAGGCCCAGCCCGCGCTGGTGATGCCCGCGGGAAGGGGCACGAGAAAGAGCATCACAATGCCGAGGGCCGTGGCCAGGCCGAGTCCGATCAGTTTACTTTTACTCACGTGGCGAGTCTCCTTGCGCGAGATGTGTGTGTAGGGTCAGACCCGGCTCAGCGTTTCACTTGCCGGATGACGTCAATGATGGAGCCGTCGCGGTACTGCACCAGGCAGACCACCTTGTCCGTGCACTCAATGGGCTTGGGCGCGCCGGTGATGGATTCCGCGATCCGGCGCAGTTCCTCAATGCTCACCAGCTTGAGGCTGGTTTTCTCCAGGTTGGTCTTGAGCATTTCGTAGTTCTTGTGGCGCGGGTTCAGGGCGATCCCGGCTTCCGTGACCACGGCCGCGATGACTTCGCCGGGCGTGCACAGGGTAAAGACCCGCTTGACGATGGAGGGGGTTCTGCCCCGCACCACGGGCAGGGTGACGATGGAAACGGCCGCGCCCGCGGCCACGTCCGGGCCGCCGCCCACGCCACCCATCATTTCGCCGCTGGAGCCGGTCAGAATGTTCACGTTGAAGTCGGTGTCCACTTCCAGCGCGCCCAGAATGCCGAAATCCAGCTTGTTGGCCATGCAGCCCTTGTTATGGGGGTTAGCGTAGGTGCTGTTGTCCAGTTCCACGATATTGGGGTCCATGGTCATGGACCGCGCGGCCACGGCGTCAAAGCACTGGGAGGTCTGGATGGTGCGGATAAGGCCCCGTTTGAACATTTCCACAATGGCCGCCGTGGAGCCGCCCAGCGCGAAGCTGGCCTTGATGCCCCTCTCTTCCGTGTAGTCCGCGAGGTAGTTGGTGCAGGCTATGCTGATGGCGCCCGCGCCGGTCTGGAAGGAATACCCGTCCTCAAACATGCCGGAATGGACCACCAGTTGGGCCGCGCGTTCGGCGATGATCAGGTCGCGGGGGTTGCGGGTCACCCGGGCCGCGCCCCGGCCGATAAGTTCGCTGTTGCCGATCTGGTCTATGGCCGCCACGTAGTCCACGTCCTGCTGGCAAATGCTGGCGGGCACGCAGGGGTAGGGCACCAGGTTGTCGGTGACGATAACCACCTTGGCGGCGGATTTGGCGTCGATAAAGGAATAGCCCAGTGCTCCGCAGGCGTTGGGACCGGTCTGGCCGGTGGCGTTGCCGTACTCGTCGGCGGCGGAAGCGCCGATAAAGGCCACGTCAATGGACAGCTCGCCGCATTCTATGGCGCGCGGCCGGGAGCCGTGGGTGCGCAGAATGACCGGGTTGTCCATCAGGCCGCCGATAACCGCGTCGCCCAGCTGGCCGCGTATGCCGCTGGCCTCGATGCGGTTGATGGTGCCGTCCTTGACGAAATCCACAATGGAGGGGTTCTTGATGTTGACCACGGCGCTGGGCGCGAAGCGCAGGCCCTTGATGCCCAGTTCGCTGATAACCTTGAGCACCGCCCCGATAATCATGTCCCCTTCGCGGAAGCTGTGGTGGACGGAGATGGTCATGCCGTCCGCAAGGCCGCAGGCCAGAATGGCTTCCTTGAGCGAGCCTTTCAGCTTGGACTGGCCCGGCAGCACATGGGACGGGGTGCGTTTGGAAACCACGGGTTCATAGGCGGGGGGCTCGGCATAGGGGCCCTGATAGGGCCGGACGGGCTTTCCGTTGACGGTGGCGGGAATTTCCCTGCCCGCTTTGTTAACGATCATAGTAGTCTCCCTCCACCTTTATGCCCGCGGCCTTGGCCTGGGCCAGCACTGTGCGCGCGCGGCGCACAATGGGTTCGTCGATCATGGCGCCGTCCAGGGCTATGGCCCCCTTGTTCAGGCGCTTGGCTTCCTCGATGGCGTCAAACACGCGGATGGCGTAGTCGATTTCCTTCTGGCCCGGCGTGAAGTAGGAATTGACGATATCGATCTGCCGGGGGTGGATGAGCGTTTTGCCGTCAAACCCGAGGGTTTTGCACATTTCCATGTCGGCTTTCAGCCCTTCCAGGTCGTTGAAGTCCGCGAACACCGCGTCCAGGGCGTCAATGCCCGCTTCGCGGCAGGCCAGCAGCACCAGGTTGCGGGCGTGGAATATTTCCCAGCCCGCCTTGGTGCGCTGGGCCTTCATGTCCGCCGTGTAGTCTTCCGCGCTGATGGCCAGGGCTTCCACGCGCGGGTCGGCCAGGGCTATTTCCTTGGCCCGCAGAACGCCCAGGTGCGATTCCAGGTTGCACCACAGTTTGGTGCTGCCCACGGGAATGCCCGCCTTTTCCTCAATGGCCGCGACTTTGGCGGAAGTGCTTTTCACCTCGGCCGCGCTTTCCACCTTGGGCAGGCGTATGGCGTCCGGCCGGGCGCGCACGGCGGCCTGCAGGTCCTCGTCAAAGAAAATGGAGTTGATGGCGTTGACGCGAATGACCACCAGCTTGTTTTCGGGCCGGTGGTTGCGCGCGATGTGGTAAACCATCAGCCGGGCCGCGTCTTTTTCCGCCAGCGGCACGGAATCTTCCAGGTCGTAGACCAGGCAGTCCTGGTTGTAGAAGCGGGCCTGGATCATGTTGGCCGGGCTGGCGCCGCTGGCGAACAGCGACGTGCGTTTCAGGGCGCTACCTGCCATGGCCCACCCCCTTGTCCTCCCGGGTCCAGTCGTAGGACGTTTCCGAAGCCCGGCAGACGGCGGCCTGCATTCTGGCCCGGATGGCGCAGTCCACGGCGCCCTTGTCGTTGATGCTCACCAGGGCGTCCGTAACGCCGAATTCGTCCAGCACGGCCCGGGCCGTGGCCAGAATGGAATCCCCGAACTGGACTTTCACGACGCTTTCCATGTGGATCTCAATGCCTTTGCCGGGGTTGGGTTCGATGCGTATCTGCGCATCGCTCGACTCCAGCGAGCCGACCATGGCCGGCTTGACCAGTTGTGCCATTGGAAATCCTCCTGTTGCGTATGGTTATGGCCCCTCAAGGGCGAGTTCCTCGCGGAAATTCCGGGTGCCGGCGCGGCGCTTCTTCAGACGCGCATGCGGCGCGGGCAAAAAGGCGGCAAGCAGCCGGTGTTTTGCAGGGAGCGGGAGAGCAGGGCCAGGAACGTGGGGCGTCGGCATGGCGCATGCTTTACGGCTGTTGCAACACGGCAGTGGTAGAGCAAGTGGTATGCCAATGGCATAACTATATGGTATTTTTATGCTAATGATAAATGAGCAAAGGCCTGGGCGATAAAAACATTTTTAGAAAATGTTTACTGTTATTGTGAATAATCATATTTTTATAATAATATTATCATATTATACAAAATTGATGTTGCATGCATGTGGCAAAAGCAATGCAATAATATTTCCGGGGTTAGAGGAAATTTTACGGTATGAAACACGACACACTGTTTTTTATGCCCGCTGCTTCCGTATCCCAGGAGGACAGGCAGTATTACACAAAGCGCTATCCGGACATCAGGTTCGCAACGCTCAACCCCGTGCACCCCATGCACGAAATTCGGGAGGGCCTGCGGGAGAACATCAGTATAGCCGTGGGCCGCGGCAACACCATTGTGCAGATAAAAAAGACCTACCCCCATCTGCACACCGTGGAGATACCCATAACCGCCTACGATGTTATCCGCTCCATTGACGCGGCCGAGTGCCGGGGCAGGACCATAGCCGTCATCACCAACAACGCCGGGGTGATAGGCCTGGATATGTTCGCGCCCCTTTTGGGCATCAACCTGATCACCTACCTGTTCACGCCCATGGAAAAGCTGCCGGAAACCATACGCAAGGCCGTGGCCAGCGGCGCGGATATCGTCATGGGCGGGGCCATCACCTGCAAGGTGGCCGGTGAGCTGCACGTGCCCTCGCGCATTTTCCAGCTCGGGCCGGAAAGCATGCAGCAGGCCATTGGGGAAATCGCCCGGCTGCGCGCCAGCATCAACCTGGAAGTGGCGCGGCAGGGCTTTATCGCCCGGCTGATGGATAATATCGCGGAAGGGGTGGTGGCCGTGGACCTGGAAGGCCGCGTCACCTCGGTCAACTCCGTGGCGGAACGCATGCTGGGCAAGGACAAGGCGGAGCTGCTGGGCGAGGACATAGGCGGCGTCATGCCGGGGCTGTCCAGGTCCCCTGTCCAGGCGGAACTGGAGCAGGCCCTGACCCTGAACGGCGTCGCGCTGATGTGCAACCGCTCGCCCATCATGCATCAGAAAAAGTGCTACGGCGCCGTGTTCACCCTGCACGAGCGGAAAAAGGTGGAGCACATGGAAAACGTCCTGCGCATCAAGGCCTACGCCAGGCCGCACACCGCGCGCTACCATTTTGCGGACGTGGTGGGGCAAAGCCGGGAAATACGCCAGGCCATTCAGGACGCGAAAAATTTTGCCCGCACGCAGTTCAATATCCTGATTTCCGGTGAATCCGGCACGGGCAAGGAGCTGTTCGCGCAGAGCATCCACAATGAAAGCGCCAGAAGGAACAAGCCCTTTGTGGCCGTAAACTGCGCCGCGCTCCCCAGCGAGCTGTTGCAGAGCGAGTTGTTCGGCTACGTGGAAGGGGCGTTCACCAGCGCGCTGCGCAGCGGCAAGGCCGGGTTGTTTGAAGTGGCCCACAAGGGCACCATTTTTCTGGACGAAATTTCGGAAATGAGCCTGGCCCAGCAGGCCGCGCTGTTGCGCGTCATTCAGGAACGTTACATCATGCGCCTGGGCAGCAGCACGCCCATACCCGTTGACGTGCGCATCATCGCGGCCACCAACAAAAACCTGGAGCAGCAGATCGCCAAGGGGGAGTTCCGGCAGGACCTCTACTACCGGCTCAACGTGCTCAACGTGGACCTGCCGCCCCTGCGCGCGCGGAAGGAAGATATCCCGCTGTTTTTCCGGCACTTCATCGACCAGCGTCTGGCCGCCGGGGAGCCGCCCTTTTCCGTGGACGGCGCGGGCATCGCGTTTCTGAAGTCCTACGGCTGGCCGGGCAATATCCGGGAACTGCACAACGCCTGCGAGCGCATCATCGCCACCGCGACCGCGCGGCAGATCAGCAAAGCCATGATCCGGCGGGCTGTGGCCCCGCAAAGTTCCGGCCCGCGCCCCGAGCCGGTCAAGGCCCCGGTCAAGGAAGGCCTGCGCGTGGCCAGGGACAGCAAGGAAAAGCAGCACATCAGCGCCATAACCAAGGCCCTGGAAGGCAACGCCGGCAGCATGGGCGCGGCCGCCGCCAGCCTGGGCGTGGACCGCAGCACCCTGTGGCGGCGCATGAAGCGCTATAATCTGCTTTAGGGAGTAGCTTCGAACCCGTCACCAGCGGCTTTTTTGGCTATTGTGAAAAAATATTTTTGATGGCATCCTAGACAAAACCGTGTGACAATCATTGTTTCATGGAAATGGGAATTTAGTACCACGGCTTTGGGCTTGCCCCTCTGTTGCGCCGGATCCGGCGCATTCTTATGCGTGGCGCCCGGCGGCCTTGTTTTTATCCAATCCTGTAACCCAGGCGGCTCCGAGATGGAAATTGTGAACCTTGGCGCCTCTGACCGCGACTTCATCCACCAGGTGGAGGAAGAAAGCGGCCAGGTTGTTGCCCGCTGCTACCAGTGCGGCAACTGTACCGCAGGCTGTCCCATGGGTTTCGCCTATGACCACCAGGTCCACAAGGTCATGCGGCTTATCCAGGCCGGGCAGCGGGAAGCGGTGCTTTCCTGTAAGGCCATTTGGATGTGCGCCACCTGCGAATCCTGCACGGTGCGCTGTCCCAACAACATAGACGTGGCCACGATTATGGACGTGTGCCGCCACCTGGCCCGCCGCGCGGGCAAAAGGGGCGTGTACCCCGTGCGCACCTTCGCCTCTTCGTTCCTGCAGACCGTGGAGCTGTTCGGCCGGGCCCATGAACTGGGCACCATGGCGGGCTACATGCTGCGCACGGGCAGGCTGTTCACGGACGTGGACCTGGTGCCCAAAATCCTGCCCAAGGGCAAGCTGGCCATCAAACCCCACACGGTGAAAGCCAGAAAGGAAGTGGCCGAAATTTTCCGCCGCTTCCGCGAGGGGGAAAAGTCATGAGCCTGGCGAAACTCGCCTACTACCCCGGCTGTTCCGGCCTGGGCACCTCCATGGAGTACGACAGGTCCACGCGCGCCGTGTGCAAGGCCCTGTCCGTGCAGCTGGAAGATATCCCGGACTGGAGCTGCTGTGGTTCTACCCCGGCCCACACCGTGGACCATACGCTTTCCACCGCGCTTTCCGCCCGCAATTTCGCCCAGGCGGAACTGCAGGGCCTGGACGACGTGGTCACGCCCTGTCCCAGCTGTTTGAAAAACCTGCGCACCGCGCTGCACCGCATGGAAGACGAGCCGTTCAAGGCCAAAGTGGAAGCGCTGATGGACCGTTCGCTCAAGCGCGAGCACAGCGTGCGTTCCGTGCTCCAGGTGCTGGCGGAAGATCTGCCGGAAGGGGCGATTGCGCAGCGTGTGCTGCGGCCGCTCACGGGGCTCAAGGTCGTCACCTACTACGGCTGCTTGATGACCCGGCCCGGCGAACTGATGCGCTTTGATGACGTGGAGCACCCCGTGTCCATGGACCGGCTGATGCGGGCCGTGGGCGCCACGGTGCTGGATTTCCCGCTGAAAGTGGAGTGCTGCGGCGCTTCCATGGGCATACCCCGCAACGACGCCGTGACCCGGCTTTCCGGGAGGCTCCTGGACCTGGCCGCGTCCCTGGGCGCGGAAGCCGTGGTGGTGGCCTGCCCGCTCTGCCAGATGAACCTGGACCTGCGCCAGGGGCAGATCAACGACGCCAACGGCACCAACCATAACCTCCCTGTGTTTTACTACACCCAGCTCCTGGGCCTGGCCTTCGGCCTGCCGGAAAAAGAGCTGGGTTTTGACAAGCTGGCCGTGAGCCCCAAGCCCCTGCTGGCTTCCCTTGCCGCTAGAGCCAACCAAACCGACAGCAAGAAAACGGAGGGCGCGGCATGAGAATCGGCGTCTTCATCTGCCACTGCGGCACAAATATCGGGGCCACGGTGGATTCCGCCGGGGTGGCCGCTTCTTCCCGCGAACTGCCGGAAGTGGTGTTCGCCGCGGACACCATGTACGCCTGTTCCGAACCGGGCCAGGCCGCGATTATCGACGCCGTCAAAACCCACGCCCTGGACGGGGTGGTGGTGGCGGCCTGCAGCCCCCGCATGCACGAGCCCACCTTCCGTAGGGCCGTGGAACGCGCGGGCATCAACCGCTACATGTTCGAAATGGCCAATATCCGGGAGCACGTCTCCTGGATAGGCAAGGACAAAGAGGCCAACACCAACAAGGCCCTGGAACTGGTGCGCATGGCCGTGGAAAAGCTGCGCCTGAACAAGCCCCTGACGCCCAAGACCTTTACCGCCACCCGGCGGGTGCTGGTGGTGGGCGGCGGCGTGGCCGGCATTCAGGCCGCCCTGGACTGCGCGGACGCGGGCATGGAAGTGATCATGGTGGAGCGCGAACCCTCCATCGGCGGCAAAATGGCCAAGCTGGACAAGACCTTCCCCACGGTGGACTGTTCCAGCTGCATTCTCGGCCCGCGCATGGTGGACGTGGCCCAGCACCCCAACATCACGCTCTACGCCATGGCGGAAGTGGAGTCCGTGTCCGGTTTCGTGGGCAACTTTGAAGTGTCTGTGCGCAAAAAAGCCACCTACGTGGATTGGGAAAAATGCACCGGCTGCGGCATGTGCACGGAAAAGTGCCCGGCCAAAAAGTCCTACGACCGCTTTAACGAAGGCGTGGCCCCCACCACGGCCATTATCATCCCCTTCCCGCAGGCCATTCCCAAAAAGGCCACCATTGAGCGGGAATGGTGCCGCTACTTCAAAACCGGCAAATGCGGCGTGTGCGCCAAAATTTGCCCCACCGGGGCCGTCAACTACGCCCAGGAAGACGAGATCGTCACCGAGAAGGTCGGCGCCATTGTGGCCGCCACGGGCTACGACCTCTTTGACTGGACCGTCTACGGCGAATACGGCGGCGGCCGCTACCCGGACGTCATCACTTCCATGCAGTACGAGCGGCTGCTCAACGCTTCCGGCCCCACGGGCGGCCACGTTGTGCGCCCCTCCGACGGCAAGGAGCCGAAGAACGTGGTCTTTGTGCAATGCGTCGGCTCCCGCGACGTGTCCGTGGACCGGCCCTACTGTTCCGGCTTCTGCTGCATGTACACGGCCAAGCAGACCATTCTGACCAAAGACCATATTCCGGATTCGCAGAGCTACGTCTTTTACATGGACATCCGCGCGCCGGGCAAAATGTATGACGAATTCACCCGCCGGGCCATGGAGGAATACGGCGCCCAGTACATCCGGGGCCGGGTTTCCATGGTTTACCCCAAGGACGGCAAGCTTATCGTGCGCGGCACGGACACGCTCATGAGCAGCCAGGTGGAAGTGGAAGCGGACCTGGTGGTGCTGGCCGTGGGCGCGGAAGCGGCCCACAATTCGCCGCACCTGGCCGAAAAGCTGCGCATTTCCTACGACAAATACGGCTTCTTCATGGAAGGGCACCCCAAGCTCAAGCCCGTGGAGACCAACACCGCCGGTGTGTACCTGGCCGGGGCCTGCCAGGGTCCCAAGGATATCCCGGCTTCCGTGGCCCAGGGCAGCGCGGCGGCGGCCAAGGCCCTGGCCTTGCTCTCCAAGGAAACCCTGGAAAGCGACCCCCAGATAGCCCAGGTCAACGTCAACCGTTGCGTGGGCTGCGGCAAGTGCATCAACGTCTGCCCCTTCCAGGCCATCCGCGAAGTGGACATGCGCGGCCAACCCAAGGCCGAGGTCATCGAGGCCGTGTGCCAGGGCTGCGGCCTGTGCAACGCCACCTGCCCGCAGGGGGCCATTCAGCTCTCGCACTTCACGGACAACCAGATACTTGCCGAAGTGGAGGCCTTATGTCGGTTCTAGCAGGCAAGGAACGCCGCATCGTCGGCTTTTTGTGCAACTGGTGCTCCTACGGCGGCGCGGACACGGCGGGCGTCGGCCGTTTCAGCCAGCCCACGGACCTGCGTATCGTGCGCGTGCCCTGCACCGGCCGCATCAACCCGCTGTTCGCCATCAAGACGCTGCTGGCGGGCGCGGACGGCGTGCTGGTTTCCGGCTGCCATCCCCGCGACTGCCATTACGCGGAAGGCAACTTCTACGCCCGGCGCCGTCTGGAAATGTGCAAGCAGCTCCTGCCCGTCGCGGGCATAGACCCGGCCAGGTTCGAATACACCTGGGTCTCCGCCTCCGAAGGCCAGCGCTGGCAGCAGGTCGTCACGGCCTTCACCCAGCAGATTCATGCGCTGCCGCCAGCGGTTGCCGTGCCTGAGTCGGCGGAGATGGTGAAGTTGCAGGAATTGGTTGTCGGGGCCAATTAAGAGTCGAAGCAGGGCGCTGCCCTGCACCCGCCAAGGGCTAGCGCCCCTGGACCCCGTTTAGGGGGTAGTGGGAAATGGTGCACTACTGCCGTTCTGTTCGCGCCACGGCGCTCACATACTGGCGGTTGCTGGATTGAAAGGGTGAACAAACCTGAATCGATACGGGTACTGATATATTGAGCAAGACTTCCATACCACCCTGTCAAAGTTTTTAGGGGAAGGGATGGGGGTCTGGGGGAAGGGAAACCCCC
>JAVBNC010000098.1:0-3482 GCA_031551765.1 Desulfovibrionaceae bacterium | reverse complement strand
CTGGGGTGTTGGGGGGGTGGTGTGTTATTTTTTTTTGGGGGGGGTGGGGGGGGGGGGGGGTGTTGTTCAATATTTTCTACATTTCTAGCTCCCCCCCCCCCCCCGGCCCGCCGGAGGCATTTTACCCTTTCAACTCCTTCAACTTATCCATAACTTCCTGCACATGCCCCGCGACGCTTACTTTGGGCCACAGGGCGCGGGCAATTCCTTTGGGGTCCAGAAGCGCGGTGGTGCGCACCACGCCCATGTATTCGCGGCCGGCCATTTTTTTAGTCCGCCAGACACCCGCGGCTTCCAGCAGCGCGTGTTCCGGGTCGCTGAGCAGGGGGAAGGGCAGCTCCAGCTTGCAGGCGAACGAGTCATGGCTTTTGACCGAATCCGGGCTCACGCCCAGTATTTGCGCGCCCAGCTTGCGGAACTCCGGGTGGAGACGGGCGAAATCGGCGGCCTCCAAGGAGCAGCCGCTGGTGTTATCTTTGGGATAGAAATACACGATGAGCCAGGAACCGGCGTAGTCGGCCAGAGCGTGCTCGCGGCCGCTTTGATCCGGTAGTTTGAAGGCGGGAAAAGAAGCGTTTATAGTTAACATGGTGGCTCTCCTTATGGTTTTTTGCGATAGCCGTGATCTTTTGGCTCCAGGGCCGCGTTCAGGCCGCCTTTTCGCACCGTCACCCGGCCCTTGTCCCAAAAGTGACGGGTCAAGGTCCAGGCTTCCAGGTCCAGAAAGTCCAGCTTGCCGGTCAAAGATTCGCCGCGCAGGGCTTCCAGAACCTCGTCCAGGGGAAAGGCCAGGCCTTCGTAACTGAAAACCAGCGTGTCCCCTTGCAGGGCCGCTATGTCCGAAGCGTCCGCTCCGGGGCAGAACCCGGCGGCCTGGGCCTTTTGCAGCACCCGGCGCAACCGTTCCGCCAGTTCCGGCCCGGCCGGGGCGAGCGCCCCGTAGACTTTTTGCAACACCTGCATCACGTTCCCTTCTTGTGCCTCAAACGGCATCAGGGTATGGTCCCGTCCGAACGTTACCCAACCCCGACACACCATGATCGATTACGCACGCGAACTCAACCCCGCCCAACTGGAAGCCGCCACCACCCTGGAAGGCCCGGTGCTGGTCATTGCCGGGGCGGGCAGCGGCAAAACCCGCACCATTGTCTACCGCCTGGCCAATTTGGTGCGGAGCGGCGTCGCCCCTTCCTCCATTCTGCTGCTGACCTTCACCCGCAAGGCCGCGCGGGAAATGCTGGAACGCGCCCGCCTGCTGCTGGGCCGCCACGGCGCGGGCACTCTCGCGGACCAGGGCGCTTCTCTGGCCGCCGTGCAGGGCGGCACCTTCCACGCCTACGCCTATTCCGTGCTCCGCCTGTTCCGGCCCGTGGGCTTCGAGCGGGCCGCGTCCGTCATGGACGGCCCGGATATGCTGGCCGCCATCCAGCACTGCAAGGAAGAGCTGGCGCTGGGCAAGGGGGACCACTCCTTTCCCAAGACCCAGACCATTCAGAGCTATATCAGCAAAAGCCGTAACCGCGAGCAGGAAATCACGGACATTCTGGGCCGCGAGGCGCACCATCTGCTGCCGCACGGGGAATCCATCTCCCGCATCGCGGCGGCCTACGCGGATTTCAAGCGCAAGCAGGCGCTTCTGGACTACGACGATCTGCTGTTCGAACTGGAAACCCTGCTGCGCACCCGGCCGGAAGCCCTGTCCCACTGCCGTTCCCGCAACCGCTACATCATGGTGGACGAATACCAGGACACCAACATGGTGCAGGCGCGCCTGGCTTCCCTGCTGGCCGGGGCCGACCCCGGCGCGGAAGGCAGCGAGCCGGGCAGCGGCAACATTCTGGCCGTGGGCGACGACGCCCAGTCCATTTACGCTTTCCGGGGCGCGAACGTGCGCAACATTCTGCATTTCCCGGATCTTTTTCCCGGCACCCGGCTCATCCGCCTGGAAGAGAACTACCGCTCCACCCAACCGGTGCTGGACCTGACCAACGCCATTCTGGAAAAAGCGCCCGAGCATTTCGACAAGCACCTGTTCACCCGGCTGGAAGGCGGGGAAAAGCCCCAGGTCATCCGGCCGCATTCGGACATCAGCCAGGCCGCGCTGGCCGCCGCGCGCATCAAGGAACTGCTGCACGCCTGCGACCCGCACGAAATAGCCGTGCTGTTCCGGGCCGGGTACCAGTCCTACCACCTGGAAGTGCAACTCAACAAGCTGGGCCTGCGTTTCCGCAAATACGGCGGCATACGCTATACCGAGGCCGCGCACATCAAGGACGCCGTCAGTTACGTGCGCCTGGTGCAAAACCCCTTGGATTTCACGGCCTTCCAGCGCATGGCCGACCTGTCCAAGGGCATAGGCAAAAAGACCTGCCTCAAGCTCTACCAGGCCGTGCTGGCCGCCGACGCCAAGGCCCTGGCCAAAGCGGCGGCCAAGTTCCCGGATTTCGCGGCGGACCTCACGCTTCTGGACGACCTGCGCGTCCGCCGTCCCGCGCCCGCCCTGCTGCTGGGCGAAGTGCTCCGCCACTACGCGCCGAAACTGGAAGAGCGCTACCCGGACGACCACCCCCGCCGCATGCAGGGCCTGGAACAGCTTACCCAGATCGCGGCGGCCTACACGGACCTGGACCTGTTCATCGCGGACCTCTCTCTGGACGACCCCCTGGAAGAAGACGAGGGCGAGCGCGACTGCCTGACCTTGTCCACTATCCATTCCGCCAAGGGCCTGGAATGGCAGGCCGTTCTGCTCATCGACCTCGTCGAGGAGCGTTTCCCCTCCCGCCACGCCATGAGCCGCGCCGACGATTTCGAAGAGGAGCGCCGTCTGATGTACGTGGCTTGCACCAGGGCCAAGCGCCATCTCTCCCTGTTCGTGCCCGCCACGCTCTACGACCGGGGCAGCGGCGGGGCCATACCGGCCATGCCCAGCCCCTTTGTGCGCGAACTGCCCCCGGACCTCTACGAAGAGTGGCAGGAAAGTTTCACCGGCGGTCTGACCCGCCGCGCCCAGGCTTCCGTGTCCCAGTCCGGCGGTTTTTCCGGGTCCCGTTCCGCCGCCAACCGGCCCTTTGCCGGGCAGCAACCGGTCCGCAACCAGTTCGGCTTTCCCGACAGCCAGGAAAGCCCGCAGCCGCCCCAGGAAGAGCCTCGGGAGCCGGAACAGGCCCGCACCGGGCCGACCAAGCTCGGCTACTGCACCCACAAAATCTTCGGCCGGGGAAAAATCGTGCAGGAACTGCCGCCGGACAAGTACCGCGTCCACTTCCCCGGCATGGGGTTGAAAGTTATTATGGCTGCTTATCTTGTTATGGAAGAGTGAAAGGCAGTTTTGTCGAAGCCAATTAGAGCATTTTCACATTGAAATTGCTCATTAGGATAAAATGCTCTGGCGGTGCGAAGCGAAGCGGAGCACCGCCCGCGAGATTGACGTAGGCGAGCTTTGCTCGCCGTTAAGCGGCAATCTCAAAGCGAATATGCTCTAA
>JAVBNC010000166.1:0-8868 GCA_031551765.1 Desulfovibrionaceae bacterium | reverse complement strand
GCACACGCTCATGCTCCAGATGCTGGGAGCCTTCGCCCAATTCGAGCGGGCGCTCATCCGGGAGCGGCAGCGGGAAGGGATAGCCCAGGCCAAAAAGGAAGGCCGTCACCTTGGCCGCGCCAGGACGCTTACGCCGGAACAAGTACGGGAGATAGAGGGCAGGCTGAAGGAAGGGGCGAACAAGCAGGCGCTTGCCAAGGAATACGGCATCAGCAGGCCCACGCTGTACCGGGTGCTGCGGGAGGCGCGGGCTTGAAGGTTTACCAGTTCATTCCCTTCATCTGTTTTTTGCGGAGCGAACCCCACGACCACCCGTCATCGCCTCGCCTCAGACCGGCCGCACAAATCCACGTTACACAGCGTTGTTGTGATGGCTGGCCGAAGGCGCGAACGGCACGCCAAGCGCCTTTGTAATCTTCACAATCGTTTCAAAGCGAGGCTTTGCTCCGGGGGAGAGCGTCTTATACAGGCTTTCCCGGCTCAGCCCCGAATCCTTGGCAAGCTGCGCCATACCCCGCGCCTTTGCCACATCGGCCAGGGCAGCAAGGAACACATCCGGGTCAGGGTCTTCCATTGCGGCGGCGAGGTATTCCGCTATGACCTCTTCATTGTCGAGGTGTTCTGTCACATCAAATCTGGTTATTTTCATATCGTGTCCGCCTTTTTCAAATCTTTCCATATGGCCTTAGCCCGCTTGATGTCCTGTTGCTGGCCGCTCTTATCGCCGCCAGCAATGAGCAGATAGATGTTCACGCCTTCTTGGGCATAGTAGACGCGATATCCAGGGCCATAATGAATGCGCATTTCCGAAACGCCTTCGCCCACCGGGCCGCAGTCGCCAAAGTTGCCGCGTTCGGCAGCCACAACCCGAGACAATATCCGCGCCCGGCCTTTCTGATCCCTAAGGGCGTCTATCCAGGCCAAGAACTTGTCCGTTTTGTTGATGACGTTTTGCATGGCATTACTGTAGCCACTTGGCTACGCACAGTCAAGAAAAGGCGTTCATGCTGGAAAGAAGGCGGGACACGAACGGTTAAGGAACTGAACCGCCGACATATTGCAACACCACGGGGCGGCAAGTGGTATCCGGCATCTGTGGTCCGGCTGACAGCCCGCCTTGGCTTGGCCTGAAACGAGAGTCACGGCATGGCACACAAAAACCGGCCTCCGCCCCCACATCTGTTTTTTTGGCCTTGACTCCACAGAAGAGTTACGATAAAAAAATTATGTAATTCAGCATGTTTCTTGAGGGGAAACCCCGCCGCAGGCAGCCGGGAAGAGGCAAATCCTTTCATCCCGACCAGTTTGAATTAAATCAAGACCCTATCTTGATTTTCACATGGTCTGCCTCTCAAGAAGCCTGTGGATACACAATCTGTGTCCACAAACGCACAAGCGGCGGGGTTTCTTGAGAGGCAGACCATGCTTGTTTCTCCCGCCCGGTCCTCATCGGGGCACGCGCCCTGCCCTGCTTCCCACTGCAACGGCCTTAAATTTTGTATTCGCGTTCCGGCTGACCCGCACCCCGCCTTGGCAAAACCGAATGAGGGCCCGCGTTTTATCGCGAGCTTTCCCGCGGAAAATTAGTCAACATATGCCAGCCCTTGGCGGCGGCGGCCACCAAGTGCCAGCGCTCGTCCCCAACGAATCGGGCTTGGTAAATTCCTTCCCCCATAATCAGAGTTGTGGGTCGTCTTGTTTCTTCCAGCCTGCGGTACCCTGCCGCGTCAACCACTAAACCGGCCCTGCCATGAGAATAGAACTGTCCGGAAAAGGTCCGCTCGCCCAGATAGATCAAGTCGGATTCTCCATCCCAACTCGCAAGTAACTCCTTGTGGCAACGCCTGTTGAATACGTTATCAAGCACAGGGGTGGCCAGGGTTAACGTGACCACGATCATTAGCGCCGCCGGAACAGCCAGCAGCCGGCCATGACCGGGTTGCTCCGCCGTCATAAGCTCCAGAGCCTGGGCGATTAGAATGCAGAAGGGGAAAAAGGCCGGGAGGACATAAGCCGGCAGAATATTGCCGGCGAAGGTAAAAAACAGCAAAGGCCCGGCCAGCCACAGCAGCAGGAAGGAGCTTGCCCGCTTTTCGAACACCAAGGCTTTTTTCCAAAAAAACATGGGAAACAATAGCAGCCAGGGCAAGGCGCACATTCCGGCAAACAGCCAGATTGTGCCCAGCGGCTCGGCGTGCGCTCTGCCGTAAAGATCTCCGGTCCAGCCCCTGACCAGGAAGCGCTCGAAATGCTCCCCGATGATATAATAGCGCAGAAAGCCCGGAGTAGCCCTTTCCGCCGCCACGTACCAAGGCACGGTTAAGATCAGGAGCAGCAAGGTTCCTTTTATCCAGGGCAGGCGTGTCCATAAGGCGCGCCATTCTTTATTGATCAGCGTCCAAAAAAATACTGGAAAACCCACCAGAATGAAGGCCAGCGGTCCCCTTGCCAGCAACCCCACGGCCAAACCGATAAAAAACAGATACGGCCAGATCGCGCGGCACTTTTGATTCATGGTTTTCCAAAACGCCACCAAGGAGAGGGATACTCCCAAATACAAATATTCGTCGGTCATAACCGCGCCGGAGACCACCACCCCTATTGCGGTCGTTTGCATAACGATAAAGCATATCAGAGCCTTGCGGACGCGGTTCTCCTTGAACGGCCAGGCGAAAAAAAGCACGCCGAGCAAGACGGAGGCCAGAAACGGGGCCGCGCGCGCCCCAAACTCATTCACACCGAAAATTGCCATGGTCATGGCGCTGGCCCAGAACGACAGCGGCGGCTTGCCCCAGAAGGGAATGGCATAATCAAATTGCGGTGTTATCCAGTTGCCGGTTTCCAACATCTTGCGGGCAATTTCCGCATAGCGGGCTTCCGTGGTGTCCATCAGCGGGTACATCTGCAAGGTCAGAAGCCGGCACAGCAAAATGATCAGCAGAACCGTCAGCGGCATCCGGTTTTGCCTGAGCTCACTCATCTACATTCTCAGAAGTATAGATCCGGTCAATTATGTATAAGGGGCGCCGCTTGGTTTCGATGCTGATGCGCGCTACATATTCCCCGATAATACCCAGCATGAGCATCTGGACGCCGCTCAGGGCCAGTACACACAGCAGCAGTGTCGCGTTTGGGCTGGGTACGGGCAAAAACAGAAATTGAGCAATCGCATAGGCCAGAGCCGTCATTACCAGAAAAATCCCAAGCCAGGTCGGCAGCTTTAGCGGAGCCGTACTGAACGAAGTAAGGCCGTCCAGGGCGAAATCCCACAATTTCCAATAGGAAAAGGCGCTTTTACCGCCAACTCGCTGCTCTCTTTCATATTCAATGACTGCTGTGCGAAAACCTTGCCAGGCAAACAGCCCTTTCATGAACCGGACTTTTTCCGGGCAGTCCTTTATCGCCTCGATGACCTTGCGGCTCATCAGACGAAAATCCCCCACATTTTCCGGCAAATCAATATTGCTTAACCTCTGAAGTATTTTGTAAAAGGTCTTCGCGGTAATCTTTTTAAGAAACGACTCACCATGACGCCTGATTCTCTTCATAAGGATTACATCATAGCCTTCAATCCACTTGGCAACCATTTCATTAATCAGCTCAGGCGGATCCTGTAAATCACAATCAATTATAATCATTGCTTTTCCAGAGGATTTTTGCAATCCAGCAGTCATCGCATTTTCTTTTCCAAAATTTCTTGAAAAATCTATTATTGATATTCTATGATCATTTTTTAGTAAATCCTTTAATAGATACAACGAATTATCCGTACTTCCATCATTGATATATATTATTTCACAGCCAATTCCCGTCTTATCTAAAGCCTCTGAAAGCCTTTTATGGAAGACGAAAATGGCTTTCTCTTCATTGAATACAGGAATAATGACTGACAGTTCCTTTTTCATCTAAAAACTACCTTTTTACTGATGGTGAAGTCGGTCGGAAGGCAAATTCCCGTAGCGATAATCTTCCCGCGCAAGTAATGGAGGCCGCTCCTAACCGTCAAGTAAACAATGATAGTTGACGCTGCCTACTGCACGCCGCCATGATGGCCCTATCCCGTGCCGCCGGCGCGGATACACAACCCGGACGCCGGCTTCCCGCGTGTGCCCCGCAAAGTGCCCGGAACGCCAGGGGATAGACCCCCCGGCCGACTGCCTGGAAGGCAGTTGCTCCACCCCTTCAAAACCAAGACCGCGCATGGTGTTAAGCGCCTGATCCCGTATGGCGGCGGACCCGATAAAAGTTGTGCTGACTTTCTCGGCAGAGAGCTTTTCCTTGCCTCTCGGCATAGGCTACCTCCAGGCCAAAAACAATCATAATCTCTATCCTTCCGTCCCTGAGCCCGCAAGGCACCGCCTGCCCGTCCTCCGGGCGCCACCCAATGGACCCACAAAAATCGCCCTCCGTCACAAAACGCGCCCGCCCCGATCTTGATTGACCGGAAAGAGCTCGTTAAAAGGCAAGCAAATTCAGAGAGTTTCTTGAGGGCGAACCCCGCCGCGGGAAGCCGGGAAACGCGAATCCTTTCATCCCGGCCAGATCAACAAAATCAAGATATTATTTTGATTTTTGATACCCTGACCCCCAAGAAACCTGCGGAGACACATGGTGTGCCCACAACCGGACTATCGGCGGGTTTCTTGGGGGGCAGGGCATGTTTTTGGCTCTTTTGAGGAAAGGGCCGCATCAAAAAAGCAAATACTTCCTCTCCACCCGCTTCACTCCCCATCCAGCCGCCGCACCACCCCGTACAGCACATCCACCCCCCGGGCCAGGTCTTCCAGCTTGGTGTTCTCCGCCGGGTTGTGCGAAAGGCCCCTCTCGCTGGGCACAAAAATCATGCCGGTGTCCCAGATACGGGCGATTTTCATGGTGTCGTGGCCCGCGCCGCTGTTCATGCGCTTGTAGCTGTACCCCAGCTCTTTTACCGACTGCTCGATCAGGTCTTTCACATGGCCGCTCATCCACGTCGGCTTCCGCAGTGACGCGGGGGTCACCTGAATGGCCACCTTTTCCTCTTCCGCTATCTCCGCGGCTTTGCGGCCGATAAACGCCACCACGTCCTTTATGGCGTCCACCCTGTGGCTGCGCAGGTCGTAGCGGTATTGCGCCTCGCCGGGAATGACGTTGGTCCCGCCCGGCAGCAGCGTTATTTTGCCCACCGTCAGCACCAGGTCTTCCCAGTATTTTTCCCTCACATAGGCGTGGGCCGCCAAAATCAGCCCGCAGGCCGCAATCCCCGCGTTTTTCCGTACCTTCATGGGGGTGGTGCCCGCATGACCGGCTTCCCCGGTCACCCGCACCGCTACGTTCTGCGCCCCCACAATGCTCTCCACAATCCCGATGGACAGGTTCTCGTTCTCCAGGATCGGCCCCTGCTCAATATGCAGTTCCACGAACGCTTTGGCCTTTTCGCCTTTGCGGCAGATGTCTTTCGCGGAAGCGCCGTATTCCCGCAGAGTCTCGCGCAGCGTCCTGCCTTCAAACACCAGGCCGTCCAGGTCCGCCCCGCCCCGCTCCCCGCTGATGAACGCGCTGGCCAGACAGCCTACCCCGAACGTGGCGCCTTCCTCTTCCACAAAGCATGCCGCCTGATAGGGGTGCCGCAGGGGACGGCCGCTTTCCCGCAGCATACGCGCGACTTCCAGCGCCGCCACCGCGCCGGCCGCGCCGTCAAACGCCCCGCCGCCGGGCACCGTGTCCAGGTGGGAACCCGAAACAATCGGCGGAGCATCCGGGTCGCTTCCCGCCAGCGTGCCGTACAGCACCCCCATGCCGTTCTCCCGCACGTCCATGCCCAGCCGCAGCATCTGGTCTTTCATGTAGTCCACGGCCCGGCGGTATTCCGGGGTGAAACTCATGCGGTGCACCCCCGCCTTGCCGGGCTCGCTGAAGGTTTTCAGGGTGGCAATGTCCTTGCTCAGGCGGTCCGCGTTGGCTTTCATGGGGGTTTTCTTCCTGTTGGGTATAAAATTGGGCTTTTGTACGGCCGAAAACGCGTATTTACGGCGCCGCCCGCCCCGGCGCGCATACGCCGACTCCGTGCCGGATGCCGTCCGCTTCGATACCCCGCGCGGCAAAAGCCTGAAAAGCGGACCCGGCTATTTCCCCCGCAAGACGGCCATAACGCCGAAAACGCCGCAAGCCGCCGCCACAAAGAAAGGCAGGCCGTGCAGCGTCAGCTGCATGGCGCCCCCGGCCAAAACCGGCCCCAGCAGCGCCCCGCCGCCCCACAAAAGCCCCATGGCCGCGTAAATGCCGATAAGCTCGCTGCCGGAAAAACGGCTGCCCACTATGGAAAGCATGATGGTATAAATGCCCACGAAAACGCCGCCCCATACAAACAGCAGCGCGTAGGTGGCCACGGGGCTCTTCAGGGCCAGGGGCCAAACCAGCGCCCCCAGAGCCGCCGCAACCGCCAGCAAAATGACCAGCTTCCGCCGGTCCATCTTGTCGCCCAGCCAGCCTATGGGCAACTGCAGGACTATGGCCCCGAACATCATACACGACATCAGCTGGGTGGCCTGTTGCTCGCGCCAGCCCAAGTCCATGGCGTAGAGGGAGAGAAAGGTCAGGCCCGCCGTTTCCACGGCCGCGTTCAGCGCGGTGGCGGCCATGGCCAGGGGGGAGAGTCCCATATAGCGCGCCGGGTTGCCGTGGGCGGGCTTTTCTATGGCCGGGGCGTATACTTTGGGCGAAAGAATGAACAGCGCGGCGCACGCGGCAATGCCCGCGCCCGCCATATAGGGCGTGGCGCCGTCCGTGCCCACTAAGGAAAGGATCACCGGCCCCAGGGCGAAGCCCACGGAAAGGGCCGCCGTGTAGACGCCCATGGACCTGGCCCGCGTCTCTTCCGAACTGAGCGCGTTCAGCCAGGTTTCCGACAGCACGAACAGCGTTTCAGAGGCGGCTCCCAGAAAGACGCGCAAAGGGAACCACAGCCAGAACACCGGCATGGCCGGAAACAGCGGCAGTATCGCGGCGGCGACGGCCAGCCCCGAAACCACGGCGCGGCGCATGCCCAGGGAAGCGGTCAGTTTCGGCAGCAAAAAGGCCATGCCCAGCACGCCCACGGCATGCATGGCGGCGTTGGCGCCGATAAGCGCCTCGCCCAAGCCCATTTCCGCAAGGTCAATGGCTATCAGCGCGGCGCTGAGGCTGTAGGTCAGGCCGAAAACAGTGGCCGTCATAATGACGGCCGCGCGCGAGGCAAGATGCGCCGCTTGCTGGCGCGCCGCCTGGTCTACGTTCATGCCGCCTCCTGAAGTTTCAGCAAGGGTTCGCCCCGTGCGCCCGTTATGCCGTTTCCCCCGCCGGGAGTTCCCCTTCGGGCACGCCTGCTCCCGCATCCTTCACTTCGCCCAGCACGGTGACCAGGTGCCACAGCGCCCGCACGTAATCCATGGCGATGCCCGGCGTCCAGGCCATGGCCATGGCCCTGCGGCGCATGAACCCGGCCACGCGGAACTCGGGCGTCAGCACAAAACGCAGCAGAAAAAGGGGCGAGCGCATCTTTTGCGCGAAAATGCCGTCCAGCCCGGCGTCCAGGGCTTTGACCACAACCCGCGCGCAGTTGCGGTTGGTCAGGTTGTAGGTGGTGTCCGCGCTGTACGCGCGCCAGAAGCGGCGCACGGCGCGCCCGTTCAGCCCCGGCAGGCGGACGCGCACGGTGGAAGCGCACCACCCGGCGCTCTCTTCGGCGTAGCTGGGCTGGAACCGGCCCGGCACATCGTTTTCCGACGTGGCGCGCAGGGCTTTCGCGAACTCCGGCCCGGAGCGTTCCAGCTCCACGGCGGGGTAGTGGCTGATGTACAGGTCCGGCGGCAGCTCCAGCGCCGCGTGCCCGGCGGAAACCACTCCGTTCTTGTCCGCCGCCGCCACATAACGGCTTACCCCCTGGCTGACGGGGATCATGGATTCGGTGGGCGTCCAAATGTGGATGATGGCCGTTTCGCCCGGGGCTTCGCCGCTGCCGGTCTCTTCCGCGTCGGCGGCATAGGCCGGCTCCCCGGCGTTCAGCACGGACAGAACCGATACACCCAGCGGCAAACGGCGGATACGCAGGGCCAAAGAGCACAGGCTCGCCCCCGACAGCAAAAGCAGAGTGCCCGTGTCTATGCCCACCTCCCCTTCCCAGGCCGTGGGCCAGGGCACAAAAGACCAGGCCCCGAACAAAAACTCCAGAACGGCGAAAAACAATCCCGTCCGCCATCCGCCGTAGCGCACCACCCAGGCGCTGACCCCGCGCCAGGACGCGTCAAGACACAGGAACACGCCCACCAGAAGGCCCACGACCACGCCGCTGTAGCGGGGAGTAAAAAAAATGAGCAAGGCCACAAGAAGGCAGGTTCCCCCCTTCACCAGACGCAGGGCTTTGCCCGCGCCGGTGCGGGCGGGGCTGGAAAAAACCGCCCACAAGCCGTCAAAAATCAAGGGGACGGTGAACCAGGCAATGGGAATAATGAGCGAGCCGTCCAGGGCGTCCACAAAAAGAAATGCGCCGGACAGCACCCATACCAGCCCGACCAGGAAGAACAGCCACCATTTCCGGCGGATCAGCCGGGACCCGCACAGCACCAGAAAAAGCTGGATCATCCCTTTACCCCGGGAAAAATCGGTCCAAAAAAACGGCACTCGCTTGTTGTTTTGAAAAAGGTACCGCCATCCGCTGAAAAAAACAATCGCGCTTTTTTCGTCCGCCGTTTTTTTCCGCGTC
This sequence comes from Desulfovibrionaceae bacterium, assembly GCA_031551765.1. GTDB lineage: Bacteria > Desulfobacterota > Desulfovibrionia > Desulfovibrionales > Desulfovibrionaceae > JAVBNC01. The sequence continues at coordinate 149 of JAVBNC010000166.1, read as the reverse complement.
TCCGCTCTTTAGAGCATTTTCACATTGAAATTTCTCTTTACGAAAAAATGCTCTGGCCTTGTGAAGCCTTGCGTAACAAGGCCTGCGAGATTGACGTAGGCGGGGTTTCCCCGCCGTTAAGCGGCAATCTCAAAGCGAATATGCTCTAA
>JAVBNC010000080.1:0-20236 GCA_031551765.1 Desulfovibrionaceae bacterium | reverse complement strand
AGGTTTCCCCCTTCCTCCGGACCTCCTTCCCCCTTCCAAAGAACTTTGACAGGGGTATGCAAGGCATCTCTTTGATAAAGCGGCACCGTACAATCACGGTGCCGCTTTTTTCTGTGGAGATAGGGCGGCCGGGAGTCACCTGCCTCACACTACACGTCATCCTGAGCGTAGCGAAGGATCCATCTTCTTTGCCTTTTGCCTTTTTCACGCGCATGGAAAGGCGGGAAGGCATCAAGATGGATCCTTCGCTACGCTCAGGATGGCGTGTAGTAAAAAACAACGCTCCCGTACTCACCCTGAATGGGTTCCAAGGGGCGCGCCCCTTGGCGGGTGCAGGGCAGCGCCCCGCTCTCACTCTTGGATGGCTTCGACAAAATTGCCTTTACGGCTCCGGGCAGGCGGCACTGCTCTTAAGCTGCCCGCAGGCGGCCTGGATGTCCTGGCCCTTGCTTTTGCGGACAATGGCGGTGACGTGCTTGGACCAGAGGTACTTTTCAAAGGCCAGCACGCGGTCCGGGTCGGGCGCGGCGTAGGGCGAGCCTTCCACAGGGTTGTAGAGGATGAGGTTGAGCTTGGCTTTGACCCGGCCCATGATCTTGGCCAGAGCCTTGGCGTGCTCCAGGGAATCGTTGACCCCGCCGAGCAGCAGGTATTCAAAGGTCAGGCGCTCCCTGGTCTTCAGGGGGTAGCTTTCGAGCGCGGCCAGGAGTTCGTACAGCTTCCAGCGCGCGGCTTTGGGCATCAGCTCGGCCCGCAGTTCCTGGGTGGGGGCGTGCAGGGACACGGCCAGGTAGGCCAGGCCGCTTTCCCCCAGTTCCAGCAGGCCCTTTTGCAGGCCGCAGGTGGAAACGGTGATCCGCCGGGGGGAAAAGGCCAGGCCCAGCTCGTGGTTCAGGGTTTCCAGGCTGCGCATCAGTTCCGTGAAATTGAGCAGCGGTTCGCCCATGCCCATGAACACCAGGTTGCGCAACTGCGGGGTTTCCGGAGTGTCATTCAGATACTCGCGCGCGATAAGCACCTGGCCCAGAATTTCCGCCTGGGTCATGTTGCGGGTAAAGCCCATGTGCCCGGTGCTGCAAAAGGTGCAGCCCATGGCGCAGCCCACCTGGCAGGACAGGCACTGGGTCATGCGGCCCCGGCCGTCCTGGGATTCGCTGGGGATAAGCACGGTTTCCACCGTCTCCCCGTCCGCCAGGCGCAGCAGAAATTTGGTGGTCCCGTCCTTGCTGACCTGCTTGAGCGCGATTTCCGGCCAGCGGATGACGCAACGCTCTTCCAAAAGCGCCCGCGTGGCCTTGGAAACGTTGGTCATGGCCTCAAACGACCGGGCCTGCTTCTGCCACAGCCACTGCCAGACCTGCCTGGCCCGGAACGCCGGTTCCCCCAGTTCCGCCATGAACGCGGCCAGTTCCGGGAAGGTATAATTAAGGATGTCTATCATGATATGTTTTTGAATGCCTCCGGCGGCCAAGGGAAGGGGAAAAACCCTTTTTGGAAAAAGGGTTTTTCCCCTTCCCTTGGATCCCATCCCCCTTTTCCTAAAAACTTTGACAGGCTAATGGGGGCGTATCTCTTTGATGGCGTGGCCCCGTACAATCACGGGAACCGCCTTTTTCAATCTATCAAACCAGCACCCGTCAGTATGTGAGCGCCGCGGCGCGAACAGAACGGCAGATAAGCACCATTTTCTTAGTCACCCTGAAAGGGGTCCAGGGGCGCTAGCCCTTGGCGGGTGCAGGGCAGCGCCCTGCTTCGACTTTTCATTGGCTTCGACAAAATTGCTTTTATTTGGCCTTAAGCTCCTGCTTGGCCTGGGGCAGACCGGCGTCGGCGGCTTTTTGCAGCAGGGCTTTGGCTTTGGCGGCGTCTTTGGGCACGCCGTCGCCGTTTTTGTACATGCGGCCGAGCTCATACTGAGCTACGGGGTGGCTCATGTCCGAGGCTTTGGTCAGGTTGGCCACGGCGCCGGGCACGTCTTTGGGGCCGCCGTCTCCGGCGCGCTGCATGTGGGAGAGACGGACCATGGCATCGGCCTGCCCGCCTGCGGCGGCTTTGGTCCACCACTGGCGGACGAGGGTGGCGTCGCGCGCGCCGAGCAGACCGCGCTGGTAGAGCAGGCCCAGGTTGTACTGGGCTTCCGGGTAGCCCGCATTGGCGGACTGGAGCCACCACTTGTGGGCTTCGGAAGGACTTTGGGGCATGCCGTCCCCGCGTATGGCCATCAGGCCCAGGGCGAACGCGGCGTGGGGGTTGCCTTTTTCCGCCAGGGGCCTCAGCAGCTTCTGCGCGGTGGCGTAGTCTTTTTTGGCGTAGGCGTCCTGGGCTTTGCGCAGGGTTTCCACTTCCGCGCTTGCGGGTTGGGACGCGGCCTGGGACTGAGGCTTTTTGGCGGGCGCGGCGGAGGCAAGGGGCGCGGCGGCCAGCCCGAGGGCAAGGCAAATAATGAAGCAATATGCGGTACGCATGGCGTTCTCCTGGAGGGTGGATATCAGGTTGCGGCGCGATGGTAAATCGTGCGGCAACCGCTTTTTTACTGACGCGGGCCGGGTTTTGGCCTATAGAACGCGTCGGTTTTCCCGGCATTTCGGCTCGCGCCGCACGCCTTTGGCGGGCCTGTCGCGGGCTTGAGCATAGCACAAAACAAGACGTTTGAAACAGCGTGGAAACAACATGAGCGAATCTTTTTCCTTTTCAGCCCCGGAACATCCTGAGGGGCGGCCTGGAGGCGTGATCCCGCCTTCTGCGGGAGACGGCGCGCGGCCCCCGGCCCCGCCTTCCGGCGCGGCCCTGCGTCGGCTGGCGCAAAGCGGCGCGCTGAGCGCGGAAGCCCTGGAAGCGGCCCTGCGCAGCCTGGGGGTCCGTCCCGGCCCCGGCGAATGGGCCGTGTTCTGGCGGCACGCGCTGGCCCTTTGCGGCGCGCTGGCGCTCGCCTGCGGGGTGATCTGCTTTATCGCCTGGAACTGGGCGGACATGCACCACTACGCCAAGTTCGGCCTGCTCCAGGGGCTGATCTGCGGCGGAGCGCTGCTCGCGCTGTGGCGCGGGCTGGATACCCTGACGGGCAGGATGCTGCTTTTGGGCGCGGGCATCCTCATCGGGCCGCTGCTGGCGGTTTACGGCCAGGTGTACATGACCGGCGCGGATTCCTGGGAACTGTTCCGGGCCTGGGCGCTGCCGCTCCTGCCGCTGGCCGCGGCCGGGCGGCAGACGGGCCTGTGGTTCATGGTCTGGCTGACCGGCACCATGTGGGGCCTGTCCTACCTGGGGCGGCTGGATTTGCTGCGCCTGCCCTTTTTGCTGCTGTACCCGGAATTCATTCTGGCCCAGGCGGCCTTTGTGCTGGCCTGGGAAGGGGCCGCCCGCCGCTTGGGGGCGGGACAGCCCTGGCTGGGCGCGCGCTGGCTGCCCCGGCTGGCGCTGTTCGTGGCTTTGGGCTGCCTCACGGTTTCCGTGTGCGCGCTCATTTTTCTTTCCGGCGGGAGATACGGCTGGCGACATGAATACGGCGCGCTGTTCCTGCCCGCGGACCCGGTGAACTACGTCCTGTACGCGGCGGCCCTGGCGGGAATCTGGCTCTGGTACCGGCGGCGCGGGGCGGACCTGTTCATGCTCGGCTGCGGCGTATTGAGCGTGGACGCCGTGCTGGTGACCCTGCTGCTCAAGGCCCGGTTCATGATTTACGGGGACGTTTCCAGCCTGCTGGCCTGGGGGCTGATCATCAGCGGCCTGACGGCGGCCAGCGGCAAGCTGCTGCGCCTTTGGCAGCGGGACATGGAGAGCGAAACCGCCGCGCGCGGGGGAGGGCTTCCGGAAGCGCCGGGCTTTTTCGCTCTGCTGCGGCCGTCCGTCTCCTGGGGGGATATCTGGGCGCATTTGCGCGGCCTGAACCTGCTGCCCCAAGACGGCCCGCCGCCTTTAGCGGCCCCGGCCGGAGCGCCCTGGTACGTCCGGACTTTGCAGGCTTTCGGCGGCTGGATCGCCTCGCTCCTGCTCATGGCTTTCATGCTGCTTTTTTTGGAGATGACCCTGCACCTGCGCCGCGATTTTGAAGGGCCGCTGCTCATCGGCGGCCTCATCATGCTGGGCCTGGGCGCGTTCGCCCTGCGCGGAAAGGGCGTGACGGCGCGGCAGTTCGGCCTGTCCTCCGCTCTGGCCGGGGCCGGGGCGGCCAGCGTGGCCCTGGGCATCATGGCGCGGCATTCGTCCCTGTGGCCGTTCGCGGCCGCCTTGGGGGCGCTGTTGGGCTATCCCTTTGTGCGGAGCGCGGCCTTCCGGGGCTTGGCGGCTGTGGCGGGCTGCCTGCTGCTGGCCTTGGGGCTGCAATCCCTTTTGTGGGGCAATGTGCTGGATTGGAGCCGCAGGGCGCGGCACGGCGCGCTGTTCGCTCTTGACCCGACGCTGAAGCGCCTGCTCATGACGGCCTGGTGGGCCGCCCTGTGCTTGGGGCTGGCCTGGTTCTGGGCCGGGGAGAAGCGCTGGAGCGCGTCGCGGGAGAAAAGCGCGCTGCTGGCGCCCCTGTTGCACGGGGTGTACGCCGCGCTGATGATCTATCTCGTGCTGGCGCTCATGGCTCCCTACGCGGAGCGCACGCTGGCGGTCATGCTTTCCGCGCGGGATCTCGGCCTGGCCTCCGGGCTGGGAATAGCGCTTTTTGCCTTTCTTTTGACCAACGATTTGCCGCTTGCCGCCCCGTCCCGCGCGGCCTGCCTTGTGGCCGCCGGTTTGACACTGGTCTGCGGCTGGTTTCTGCCCGGTGTTCCCCTGGCTCTTTACGGGTTGGCGTTGGGCCGCCACACCGGCAATAAACTGGTCCTGGGCGGCACGGGAACCTTTCTGTTCGCCTACGCCGGCTATTACTACTACAACCTGGCCACAAGCCTGCTCCACAAGTCCCTGACGCTCATGGCCGTGGGGGCGGGGCTGCTGGCTCTGGCCCATGTCCTGCCCAAGATGCTGGACGGAGAGAGGGCGATGACCCCGGGAGGCGCGCATGCGTAAAGGAATTGTGCTCGCAACCTTGGTCTTGCTGCTCGTGGGTTTCAATTGGTCGGCCCTGAACAAAGAAGGGCTGCGCCGGGACGGGGCCGTGGTGCTGCTGGAACTGGCCCCCATTGACCCCCGCGCCCTGCTGCTGGGGGACTTCATGGTCCTCAACTACCGCCTGAACAGAACTGCCACGGACGCCCTGCGCGCCGCGCACCCGCGTGTGAGTGCGGACCGGCGCGATTTGGGCCGCTACCCGCTGCCGGAAGACGGCCTGGCCGTGCTGCGCCTGAACGCGGACAGGGTCGCCAGTTTCTCGCGCCTGGACGACGGCAGCCCCTTGGCCCCGGACGAGTTGCGCGTCTTCTTCCGGGTGCGGAGCGGGGAAGTCCTGCTGGCGGCCTCGGCCTTCTTTTTCCAGGAAGGCTACGCCAAAGACTTTGACCAGGCCCGCTACGGCGAGCTGCGCGTGGGACCGAACGGCAAAAGCCTGCTCGTGCACCTGCGCGACAAGGACTTGCGGCGCATTGGGCCGCAGGAGGCGAGCAAAAATAAAGAGTAGTTGTCGAAGCCAATTAAGAGTCGAAGCAGGGCTCGATGCGGCCCGTCCTGTGCCGCCCCCTCCGGGCGTCGCTGCGCTCCGTGCGCAACCGCTTCCTGCGGTTGCGAGATCCCTGCACCCGCCAAGGGCTGTCGCCCCTGGACCCCTTTCAGGGTATTTCGTAGGGAGTGATAAAAATCTCCATGTTTCCTATAGTGAAACATGGAGATTTTTATTGGAAACAAGCAAAAAGTTCTTGCAGCGAATTTTGGTCCGTGCTAGCTCTTGTTTTACAAAATAAGAAACAAAGTTTCTTTATGCGAAACAAAAGGAGAACGGCCATGGCTAAAATGCGCGCTGTTGACGCTGCGGTGCTGGTGCTTCGCAAAGAGGGCATAGACACGGCGTTCGGGGTTCCCGGGGCCGCCATCAATCCGTTATACTCCGCCATGAAGAAAGCCGGCGGCATAGACCACGTGCTGGCCCGCCACGTGGAGGGCGCTTCCCACATGGCGGAAGGGTACACCCGCGCCAAGGCCGGGAATATCGGCCTGTGCATAGGCACTTCCGGACCGGCGGGCACGGACATGATCACCGCGCTGTATTCCGCTTCCGCGGATTCCATTCCCATTCTGTGCATCACGGGCCAGGCCCCGCGCGCCAAGCTGCACAAGGAAGATTTCCAGAGCGTGGATATCGCCGCCATTGCCAAGCCCGTGACCAAAATGGCCATGACCGTGCTGGAACCGGGCCAGGTGCCCCGCGTGTTCCAGCAGGCTTTCCACCTCATGCGCTCCGGCCGTCCCGGCCCGGTGCTCATCGACCTGCCCTTTGACGTGCAGGTGGCGGAAATCGAATTTGACATCGACAGCTACGAGCCCCTGCCCGTCTACCAGCCCAAGGCCAGCCGCAAACAGCTGGAAAAGGCCCTGGACATGCTGCTTTCCGCCAAAAAGCCCGTCATTATCGCGGGTGGCGGCATCATCAAGGCGGACGCTTCCGCGCTGCTCAAAGAATTCGCGGAACTGACCGGCGTTCCGGTCATCCCCACGCTCATGGGCTGGGGCTGCATCCCGGACGACCACCCGCTGATGATTGGCCGTATCGGCATCCAGAGCTCGCACCGCTACGCCAACCAGTCCTATCTGGAATCCGACTTCGTGTTCGGCATCGGCAACCGCTGGGCCAACCGCCACACCGGGTCCCTGGAAGTGTATACGCAAGGCCGCCGTTTCGTGCACATCGATATCGAGCCCACCCAGATCGGCCGGGTGTTCAACCCGGAGCTGGGCATCGCTTCCGACGCCAAGGCCGCGCTGAAAGGCCTGGTGGCCCTGGCCAAAGAGAAAAAAGCCGCCCTGCCCGACTGGAAGGGCTGGGCCAAGTCCTGCTTTGACAGAAAGCGCGACGCCACGCTCCAGCGCAAGACCCACTTTGATACGGTGCCGGTCAAGCCGCAGCGCGTGTATGAGGAAATGAACCGCGCTTTCGGCAGGGATGTCTGCTACGTGACCACCATCGGCCTGTCCCAGATCGCGGGCAACCAGATGCTGAACGTGTACAAGCCCCGCCACTGGATCAATTCCGCCCAGGCCGGGCCTTTGGGCTGGACCCTGCCCGCCGCTCTCGGCGTGGTCAAGGCCGACCCCAGGCGCAAAGTGGTGGCCCTTTCCGGCGACTACGACTTCCAGTTCCTGATCGAAGAACTGGCCGTGGGCGCGCAGTTCAAGCTGCCGTACATCCACGTGGTGGTGAACAACAGTTACCTGGGCCTTATCCGCCAGTCCCAGCGCGGATTTGACATGGATTACTGCGTGCAGTTATCCTTTGAAAATATCAACGCGCCGGAACTGGGCCAGTACGGGGTGGACCACGTAGCCGTGGCCGAAGGCCTGGGCTGCAAGGCCATCCGCGTGACCAAGCCCCGGGATCTGGCCCCGGCGTTCGCCAGGGCCGCGCGGTTGATGAAAAAGCATCAGGTGCCGGTCGTCGTCGAGGTCATTCTTGAGCGCGTCACCAACATTTCCATGGGCACGGAACTCAACAACGTGAACGAGTTTGAAGAGTGCGGCGCCTGCCCGGAAGACGCGCCCACAACCATTGCCGCTCTGAGCGGCAAATAGAGCAATTTCTCTTTGAAATTGCTCGGCAGACGCGAAGCGGATGCCCGCGAAGCGTGTCGTTTATGCTTTGTAGTTTTACGTTATGCGCACATCGCGTCACAGTTTTCGAGAGCGTTGGTGAGTAATTTCAAAATGTAAATGCTCTAGTGAGGGTAACTGCCATGTCCAAAGCTCAAGCTCCCCGTTTGCGCGGCGTTCTTTCGCCGGTTCTGACCCCCTTTACCGACACCCTGGAGCCGGACGCGGGCCGCTTTGCGCAGCACTGCGGCTGGCTGCTGAGCCAGGGCGTGGGCCTGGCCATTTTCGGCACCAACTCCGAAGCCAACTCCCTGTCCGTGTCCGAGCGCATCAAGCTGCTGGACGGCCTGCTGGAAGCCGGGCTGGACCCCGCGAAAATGATGCCCGGCACCGGCTGCTGCGCCATTCCGGACACTGTGGAACTGACCAAGAAGGCCGTGCGGTCCGGCTGCTCCGGCGTGCTGATGCTGCCGCCCTTCTACTACAAGGGCGTGCCGGATGACGGCCTGTTCCGCGCCTTTTCCGAAGTCATCCAGCGCGTGGGCGACGAGCGCCTGCGCGTGTACCTCTACCACATCCCGCCCGTGGCCCAGGTGCCGCTGGGCTACGCGCTCATCGAGCGGCTGATCAAGGCCTACCCCGGCACCATCGCGGGCATCAAGGACAGTTCCGGCGACTGGAACAACACCGAAGGCCTGCTCAAGAACTTCCAGTCCGAGAGCTTTGACGTGTTCTGCGGCAGCGAGGTGTTCCTGCTCCAGACCCTGCGCGGCGGCGGCGCGGGCTGCATTACCGCCACCGGCAACGTCAACCCCGGCCCCATTGTGGAACTGTACAAAACCTGGAAGGACGCCGGAGCGGACGAGCGCCAGGCCGGTCTGAACGCCGTGCGCAAGGCCTTTGAGATCATGACCATGATCCCCTCCATGAAAGCGGGCATCGCCTGGAAGCGCAAGGACCCGCAGTGGGCCAACGTGCGTCCGCCCCTGGTGAACGGCCCGGCCGACAAGGTGGAACTGTTGAAAAAGGAACTGGACCGGCTCGGCTTTGCCATGCCCGGCATCTGATTCCGGATTCCATTGTATAAGCACGGGCCTGCGGATGCGTTCCGCGGGCCCTTTTTTTGCGTCTTCAAGCAGCGGTATAAAAGAGTTGAGTATATGGCGCGGTATAGTGTAGGTAACAAATCCTCATTCCTGTTGCCATCGCGTTCCTGAGCGGCGTGATCCCGCATAAATTTCCAACTGCAAAGGACGGCCAGACCATGACTATCCGCAGCAAGTTATTCCTGACCTTTTTCTGCCTCTGCCTCGTGCTGGTGGGCGGCATCACCGCCCTGGTGGTCGTGGTCACCCGCGATTCGGCCGTGGAAAACTTCAAAACCACGGCCCAGGGCCAGCTTTTGCGCATAGACGATATTTTCGCCCAGTACGCGGGCACCGGCGAGCAAAGCGCCGCCTATCTCGCCAAGCAGCCCATTATCCGTGACGCCCTGGGCAAGGTCACCAACACCTTTATGGACAAAACGGCGACCACGGAAAACCGCTACGAAATGTATTCCGGCTACGAAAAGCAGATCTACGACGAATTCCGGAAAATGCAGCTCAGCCACCCCTATTACGGGCTGATTTTCATCGGCTTTTCCGACGGCACCATTATCGAGGCTAACGAACCGGGCAAGGCCAACGACACCTTTGGCGCGGGATATGACCCCCGCAAGCGCCCCTGGTACACTCAGGCCATGGGCAAGCGGGGTGACCTGAACATTTCCCTGCCCTACGTCTCCTCTTCCGGCGCGGTGGTGGCTTCCGTCACTTCCAGGGTCAAAAACCGCACGGGCGGCGATATCGGCGTCCTGGCCATCGACTTTGACCTTTCCGGCCTGACCAACTATCTGGCCAAACTGAAAATAGGCCAGACCGGGCACGTGGTGGTGCTGGCTCCGGACGGCCTTATCCTGGCCAACCCGGCGGATACGTCCAGCGTGTTCAAAAACGCGAAAGACGCCAGGGACGGGGGCTTTTTCAACCAGATCCTCTCGGGCAAGGAAGAGCAGTTCGAGCATGCGGCCGGCAACAAGAACTACCTGGTGCTCACCCACACCACGCCCAGTTTTGGCTGGCGGGTGGCCGTGCTGATCGAAAAGAGCGAGGTCATGGCCGAAAGCGTGAAAACGCGCAACGCCATTCTGCTGCTGGGCCTGGGCATTGCCGTGGTGCTGCTGGCCGTGGTCTTTTTCGTGGCCAAGTCCCTGACCCGGCCCATCACGCTTTTGGCGGACGCTTCCGGCCGTATCGCGGAAGGGGATTTTTCCGCCCTGCCGGACGGCTCGCGCTTTACCGGCGAGCTGGAAGGGCTGCACGCGGGCCTGAAGCGCATGATCGGCAACCTCTCCGCTTTGATTGAGGACGCGAAAGCCAAGACCCAGGAAGCGGAAAACCAGTCCGCCCTGGCCAGGAAAGCCCTGGCGGAGGCGGAGGAAGCCGGAAAGCGTGCGGACGCCGCGCGGCGCGAGGGCATGCTCCAGGCCGCCCGCCAGCTGGAAGGCATAGTGGGCCAGACCAAGGAGACGGCGGAATCCCTGACCCGGTACATTGACACCGCCGTGGACGGGGCCACGCGGCAAAGCCGCCATGCCGGGGAAACCGCGGCGGCCATGGACGAAATGAACGCCACCGTGGGGAAAGTGGCCCACAACTCCATCCAGGCGGCCCAAAGCGCCGAGGACACCAAGAAGAAGGCGGAAACGGGCTCGGGTATGGTGCTGGCCGTGAAAGAAGCCGCCGGGGAAGCGGACCAAAAGACCAGCCAGCTCAAAGGGGCCATCAGCTCTCTGGGCGAGCGCGCCCAGGGCATAGGCCAGATCATGACCGTGATTACCGATATCGCGGACCAGACCAACCTGCTGGCCTTGAACGCCGCCAATGAAGCCGCGCGCGCGGGTGAAGCCGGGCGCGGTTTCGCGGTGGTGGCCGACGAAGTGCGCAAGCTGGCGGAAAAAACCATGAGCGCCACCAAAGAAGTGGGCGACGCGGTGCAGGCCATTCAGGCGGGCACGAAAAGCAGCGCCCAGGGCATGGAAGAAGCCACGGCCGCCGTGCAGCGCAGCGCGGAACTGGCCGCCAGCGCGGAAGGGTCCCTGCGGGAGATCGTGGCGCTTTCCCAGGCCACGGCGGACCAGATCGGCTCCATCGCCACGGCCAGCGAGCAGCAGTCCGCCACCAGCGAGCATATCGCCAAGGGTACGGAAGAGGTGAACCACATTGCCACGGAAACGGCCGGAGCCATGCAGGACGCGGAAAAAGCCGTGATTTCGCTGGCCGAGCAGGCCCGCCGTCTGGAAACCCTGATCGTTGAACTGAAAAGCTCGTAACTTCCTGAAAAAAGAAAAACAAAGCGTCCGGGCCGTGAGGCCCGGACGCTTTGTTTTTATGGCTTGTGGCTACTTGGACTTGTTCTTCACATAGGTCAGGTTGCCGCCCGCGATAATCACTTCCACTTCGCGGTCGGAGAGTTCCACCAGCATGTCGAAGCTGGTGCCCTTGGTCTTGTTCCGCACCGTGACCTTGCGGGAGCGCACCTGGTCGGGCAGGTTTTCCATGACCAGCACGTCGCCCTGGTCAATGCCGTCGTAGGCGGTCTTGTCCGCGAAAATCAGCGGCACCACCCCGAAGTTGACCAGGTTGGCCTTGTGGATACGGGCCAGGGACTTGGCCAGCACGGCCTTGATGCCCAGGTACATGGGCGCGATGGCCGCGTGTTCGCGGCTGGAGCCCTGGCCGTAGTTTTCCCCGCCCACGATAAAGCCCGTGCCGAGCTTCTTGATGCGGCCCACGAATTCCGGGTCCACGCGGCCGAAGGTAATTTCGGAAATGGCGGGTACGTTGGAACGCAGGGCGGAGAAGGTGGCCCCGGCCGGGATGATGTCGTCCGTGGTCACGTTGTCCGGTCGCTTGATGGCAACGCTTGCTTCCACGCGCTGGGGCATGGGGTCGCTGATGGGCATGGGCTTGATGTTGGGTCCCCGGATTATTTCCACCTTGGAACCGTCCGCCGGGGGCTGCAGGAACATGTTGTCGTTGATGATGTAGCTGTCCGGGTCGCGGAAAGAGGCATAGCGGGCCGGGTCCATGGCTTCCGCCGGTTCCGCGATATAGCCGAGCAGGGCGGAAGCCGCGGCCACTTCCGGGCTGGCCAGGTACACGTTGGCGTCAAAGGTGCCGCTGCGGCCCTTGAAGTTGCGGGGGGAGGTGCGCACGGAAACCGCGCCGCTGCTGGGCGCCTGGCCCAGGCCCACGCAGGCGCCGCAGCTGCATTCCATAAGCCGCGCGCCGGCGGCGATGAGCTTTTGCATGTGCCCGTCGCGCATCAGCATTTCCAGCATCTGGTGCGTGCCCGCGGAAACGCTGAAGCTCACGTCCGGGTGCACGGTTTTGCCTTCCAGAATGGTGGCGGCCTTGGCCAGGTCCGCGTAAGCCGCGTTGGTGCAGCTGCCTATGAATACCTGGTCCACCTTGGTTCTGGGCAGGTCCTTCACCCTGACCACGTTGTCCGGCATGTGCGGACAGGCCACCAGCGGCTCCAGTTCGGACAGATTCACTTCGATCAGGCTGCCGTACACCGCGCCCTTGTCCGCTTCCATGCCCACCCAGTCTTTTTCCCGCTGCTGGGCCTTGAAAAAGGCTTTGACCGCGTTGTCGGAGGGGAAAATGGAGGTGGTGGCGCCCAGTTCCGCGCCCATGTTGGCGATGGTGGAACGCTCGGAAATGTCGAATTCCGCAAGGCCGGGGCCGGTGTATTCCAGAATTTTGCCCAGGCCGCCCTTGACGCTCATGCGGCGCAGAAGCTCAAGTATGACGTCCTTGGCGGTCACGCCGGGCTTGCGTTTGCCGGTAAGGCGCACTTCCACCACTTCCGGCATTTTCAGGAAGAAGGGCTCCCCGGCCATGGCCAGGGCCACGTCCAGGCCGCCCGCGCCAATGGCCAGCATGCCCACGGCCCCGATGGTGGGGGTGTGGCTGTCCGAACCCAGCAGCGTTTTGCCCGGAATGGCGTGGCGGTGAAAATGCAGGGTGTGGCAAATGCCGTTGCCCGCGCGGGACAACACAATGCCGTATTTCTGGGCTATGGACTGCAAATACTTGTGGTCGTCCATGTTTTTGAAGTCGCCCTGCACCAGGTTGTGGTCGATATAGCTGACGGAAAGCTCGGTCTTGACCCTGGGGATACCCAGGGTTTCAAAGGCCAGGTAGCCCATGGTGCCGGTCACGTCGTGGGTCAGGGTCTGGTCCATGCGCAGGGCTATTTCCTGGCCGGTTTTCATGGTGCCGCCGACCATGCGGGAACTGATAATTTTTTCGGTGAGCGTTTGCGGGGCTGCGGACATATGCGTCTCCTTAACTGCAGGTGGTCGCCTGGAATATGGTTCCGGGCCGCCCGCGCGGGGCGGCCCGGCATGTTTGGTCAGCCTCTGCCGAAAAGGCTGAAGAGCACGGAAGCGATGACCAGCATCATGCCGCCGCCCAGGCGGGTGGAAATTTGGCCGTAAGAAATCAGGTTCATGAGATGGGCGGCGCTCAGGACGCGCACCCCGCCGGTGCCGCCCCGGGCGGACATGCACAGCCCGGCGGTGACGGCGGCTTCAAAGGGGAAAAAGCCCACGATGTACGAGAACAGGAAGGGCCCCAGCAGCGCGCCGAACACGATGGCGGCCGCGATAAGCGTGTTGATGGGCGTCAAGGTACCCATCAGCTTGTCAAAGTCGGTGTAGGCAATGCCCACCCCGGCCAGGATGATCCAGATGACGTGGTCGGTGAAGGCCTTCTGCATGCGCTTGGCGCCGTCGCGCATGTAGGCGGGGATGACGCCAAGGGCGTTGAAAATGGCCACCAGAATGATCATGTACGCATATTGGTGGATGATGATGCCGCCGATTTTGCCCATGGGGCTTTTGGCGATAATGCTGGCCAGGGCGTAAAAGCACCCGGCCAGGAACAGGCCGTTGAAGATGTCGTGGGCGGTAATTTCCACCTTTTCCTTCTTGGCTTCCGCTTCGGTGGCGGCGGCGGCCCGCACCAGTTCGCCGTTGCCGGAAAGCTCGGGCCGGGCCTTGGACAGCTTGTACAGAATGGCGGCCGCGATAATGGAGACGATGTCCCCAAGCGTCAGAATGGAAATGGCCACGGAATAGTATTCTTTGGCGCTGCCGCCGGTAATCTGTTCCCACATCTGGCTCAGGGGTATGGCGCCCGCGCCGTTGCCGCCGCCCATGATGGGCAGCACGTACATGAACATGACCTGCTTGACGGGCACGCCGCAGAGAAAGCCCACTGTCATGCCGAAAGCGAAGGCCAGAGCCACGCCCACCAGAATGGTGGGAATGTAGACTACCAGGGAGCGGATCAGCAGTTTGCGGTTCACGCTGATGATGGACCCGGTGATCAGCACGCCGATGAACAGGTCCAGCACGCCCTGGGGCTTGTCGATGAACGAACTGACGGCCTTGGCGTATTTGGCCGGGATAAAGCCGTACATCAGCAGCACGGAAGTGCCCAGAAAGGCCATGATGTTGCCGCCGCCCACCCAGTCTTTCCAGATGGGGAGCTTGTCGCCGATAATGCCCAGGGCGTAGCCCAGCACCAGCAGCAGCGGAATGACGCCCAGGGAGTTGGTGGGCAGGGTGCCCAAATAGGTGGCTAGGCAGACCACGAAGCTCATGATCAGGAAAATATGCAGGGGAATGCCGTAAACCTTGAAACCGGTGAGACTGAACCCGGGGGAAAGCTCTTGCGTGGCGACTGACTGGGCGGACATGAAGCCTCCTTGTACCGTGCCGGATCGGGCGTCTTAAGGGTTGTTCGCTTTACTGAGCGGCGAAGAATTTCATGAAGCGGTCGTAAATCAGGTCCGGTTCCTCTTCCTGCATGTAGTGGCCGCACTGGACCGGTTCCGTGTATTCGATGTTGGAGGCGAACTTGCTCCAGATTTCCACAAAAGCCTTGGAGCGTTCCGGCACCTGGCCGCGCGCGCCCCACAGCAGCATGAGCGGCATTTCCAGGGGGCGGTCCTTGTCCGCCGTATCCAGCTCAAAGTCGCAGGTGGCCGTGGCCCGGTAGTCCCGGCAGGAGCCGGTGATGGTTTTCAGGGTGTAGCAGCGGATGTATTCGTCCATGGCGTCGTTGTTGAAAAAGTCGACGCCCGTGCCGCCGCGTATGGTCATGCGGCCCTTGAGGTAGAATTCCGCCGGCACCGCGCTGATCAGCCGTTCCGGAAAGGGCTCCGGCTGGGCCATGAAGGCCCAGTGCCAGGTCTTGATGACCCAGTTTTTCGTGACGTTGGTCCAGACATAGTAGTTGGGGATGATGTCCATCAGGCAGAGACGGCGCACCCGCTGCGGAAAGTCCAGGCACAGCCTGTGGGCGGTTCTGGCGCCCCGGTCGTGGCCCACCAGAAAAAATTCTTTGTAGCCCAAGGCTTCCATGACTTCCACCATATCCAGCGCCATGGGGCGGAAGCTGAAATTGGCGTTGTCCGGCCCCGGTTCCGGGAGCGAGCTGTCGCCGTAGCCGCGCAGGTCCGGCAGAATGACGTGGAAATGTTCGGCGAGCCTGGCGGCTATTTTGTGCCAGCAGACGTGGTTCTGGGGGTTGCCGTGGAGCAGCAGCAGGGGCGGCCCCTGCCCGCCGTGGCGCAGGCGGATCACCGCGCCGCTGGTGGCCATGTCCAGGTGCTGAAAGCCGGGGAAAAAAGCGGCCACGGCCGGGCTCCCCCAGCGCGAAGGGTCTTTGACGTAACTGTCTTGTGTGGCCGTGGCCGTGACGGTTGCCGGGACAGGAGCAGCGATGGGCATGGACCCCTCCTTTCAAGCACAGGGTTACGAAAAAGGAACTTCCGGACAGGCGGAGGCTTACCCGACGGCTGCCTCCAGCTTCTTGACGCGGCCGGCGTCTTCTTCGCACAGCGGGCCGTACTGTTCCTGCCGGAAACGGCACCACAAAAGCTCAAAGCGCAGGGCCGCGTTAATGGCGCCGCGCATGGTTTCCGCGTTTTGGGGCACGGCGCCGAAGACCACCTTGCGGGTTTCGAAGCCGGAGACCAGGCCCCCCAAGCCTTGCAGAAAGGGTACCGTCTTTTCGGAAAGACCGCCACCCACCAGGCAGGCGATGCCCTTGGCCCTGGCTTTTTCAAACACCTTGCGAGCGGCTTCCAGCATCACGGGCGAATCCACGCTCTTTTCCCCCAGGGCGGCGGCCAGGTCCGTGCGGCCCAGCACGATGCCGTCCAGGCGGGCTATGTTGGAGGCGGCCAGAATGGCATCGATTTTCCCGCAGCCGTCGGCCGTTTCGATATTGATGTAGCGCTTGAGTTCGGCGGCCTCCGGCGCGGGGAACACGCTGTCCGCCATGTCCAGGAACTTTTCCAGGGCGAAACGCGATTCGATCATGGGGGCCATGATAGTGTGCAGGCCGAATTCCCGGGCCAGACGGGCGTCGGTAAGGGCCTCGCAACCGCCGATTTTGACGGAAAGCCCCAGCCCGGCGGCAGCGGCCAGAGCCTTGCTGCGGGTGAGTTCCGCGAGAGAAATGCCTTCCGCTTCCATGGAAGCCTTGAGCGCCACGGCGCCAAAACGTTCACGGGCTTCCCGCAACTGGGCGGTCATCTGCTGCACTGTTCCGGACATGGCGGCTCCCCTATGGATAATTATAAGATATTATTATGATTTTTTTTGAATCTGCGACTTCCGGCACAAATTGGATACAATTTACCATGCGCGGGAAACTTGTCAAGCGCGGCTTGGCGTTTGCGGCTGCCGCGCGCGGCTGCCGCTAAACGTTTTCTTAAGGTCCAAAAAAGGGTGCACGTGTAAACAAAAATAAAGCGCCAAGCGCTTTTCGCCGTCAACCGGCCGGAATGATTCTTCAGCGTGCGAATCCCTTGTCCGCCACCCGGGGGCGTGCTATGGTCCCGGGCAAACGAAAAGCGGCGTCCCGCGTGCCGGAAAAGGCGCGCGGCTCCACCGTTTGCAACCCATGCAGGAGGGCGGTCATGCGCTTGAAAGGTACCAGGCTTTCCATCGTCACCATGTTCTGTGTTCTGCTGCTGGGGGGTGCGTACACCGCCCCGGCCCTGGCGGCTGACGCCAAAGGCGCGCCCAAGTATGTGTTCGTCTTCATCGGGGACGGCACCTCCTTTCCGCAGCGCAACGCCGCCGAATTTTACAAAGCCAGCCGCCACGCCAAACAGGATCTGGGCCCGGCAACGCTGCGGGCGCAGGGCAAGATTTCCAAAAGTACCGGCATCACGGACTTTAAGCCCGCCACGGAACGGCTGCTCATGAACACCTTCCCCTCCCAGGGCGTGAGCACCACCTATTCCTACAACGCGCTGATCACCGACTCCTCCTCCTCGGGCACGGCCATAGCCACGGGCAAAAAGACCCGCGACGGCGTGGTGGGCATGGACCCGGAAGGCAAGGAAAAGTACGTCTCCATGGCCAAAATGGCCAAGGCCAAGGGCAGGGCCGTGGGCATCGTCACCTCGGTGTCCATAGACCACGCCACCCCGGCTTCGTTCTACGCCAGCCAGCCCAGCCGCAGCCAGTTCTACGAAATCGCCTGCCAGATCCCGGACACCAAGTTCGACTATTTCGCTGGCGGAGGCTTCCGCCAGCCCACCGGCGCCAAAAAGGACAAGAAAGACCTGTACGGCATTCTGGCGGAAAGCGGCTACACCGTGGTCAAGGACAAAGCAGGGTTCGCGTCTCTGGCCAAGGGCAAAGGCAAGGCCATAGCCATCAACCCCATCCTGGACAAGAGCCACGCCATGCCCTACGCCATGGACAAGGGCGCGGACGAAATCTCCCTGGCGGAGTTCGTGGGCAAGGGCATTGAGCTGCTGGACGGCCCCAAGGGCTTCTTCATGATGGTGGAAGGCGGCAAGATAGACTGGGCCTGCCACGCCAACGACGCCATGGCCGCCATCAACGACGTGCTGGCCTTTGACGACGCCGTGGCCGTGGCCTATGAGTTCTACAAAAAGCACCCCAAAGAGACCCTCATCGTGGTCACCGGCGACCACGAAACCGGCGGCATGACCATGGGGTTCGCGGGCACGCGCTACGACACCTTCATGGACATCATCAGCAAGCAGAAGGGCTCGTACCTCACCTTTGACAAAATTATCGACAAGCTGCGCAAGGACAAGCCCGAAGCCACCCTGGAAGACGCCATGCCCGCCGTGACCGACTTCTTCGGCCTGCGCCTCTACAGCGCGGAACAGCTGGCGGAACTGAAGAAAAAAGCCGCGGAAGGCGACGCGGAAGCCGTGGCCGCCCTCAAGTTCGCCCTGCAGCCCTACGAGGTGGAAAACCTGCGCAAGGCCCTGGCCATGACCCTGGTACCCAAGGACAAGCGCCCCAGGAACGAGGACACCTACTACCTGGCCTACGGCAGCTATGAGCCGTTCAGCGTCACCCTGACCCACATCCTGAACAACAAGGCCGGGATAGGCTGGACCACCTACGCCCACTCCGGCCTGCCCACCCCGGTTTCCGCCGTGGGCGTGGGCCACGAAAAGTTCACCGGCAACTACGACAACACCGACATTTTCAAGAAAGTGGTGTCCATAGCCCGCTACTGACGGCCGTCTCCCATGTCCTTTTTGTCCGCTCCGTGCGTCCTTTCCCGCCGCACGGAGCGGCTTTTTCCGCCACTTTCCAGCCTGTTTTGCGAGCGCTTATGAATCGTGTGCAACGCATCGTCGCTTTTTTCCTCTACGGAGCCACCAGAAAGGACGCCGTGTTTTCCGTCCTGGTCATGGCGGCCTGCCTGGGCCTGTTCCTGCTGCCCACGGGTTTCGAAAACCGCATGCCGGAATCGTCCCTCAAGGCGGAAGGCGAAGTGCTGGAAGCGGACAACAGCAACATGGCCCAGCACGGCCTGGTGCGCACCGGCGGGCAGGTGCTGCGCGTGCGCCTGCTGGACGGCCCCTTCAAGGGCGAAGTGGTGACGGCATATAACAACCTGCTCAGCAAAATGGAGCTGGACAAGGTGTTCAAGCCCGGCGACCGCGCCCTGATGAACCTTTCCGTGGAAGGCCAGCGCATCGTCTGGGCCAACGCGGCGGACCACTACCGCCTGGGCGCGGAAGCCCTTCTGGCCGGGGTGTTTCTGCTCTTTCTGCTGGTCTACGGCGGGTTCACCGGGTTCCAGGCCGCCGTGTCCTTCGTGTTCACCGCGCTCTGTCTCTGGAAACTGCTGGTCCCCCTGCTGCTCAAGGGCCACGACCCCATTCTGATCACCTTCGCCATCACGGCCACGCTTACGGCGGCCACCATCTTTCTGGTGGCCGGGGCCAACCGCAAGGGCCTGGTGGCCTTTCTGGGCGCGCTGTTCGGGCTGGCCGTCACCTGCGGCCTGGCGCTGGCCTTTTCCGGTCCCCTGCACGTCAACGGCGCGGTGCGCCCCTTTTCCGAAACCCTGCTCTTTTCCGGGTTCATGCACCTCAACCTGACCCGCATCTTCCTCGCGGGCATTTTTCTGGCCGCTTCCGGCGCGGTCATGGACCTGGCCATCGACATCTCCCTGGCCCTGCACGAAATCGCCCGCCACCACCCCGCCATAACCCGGCTGGAGCTGCTCAAGTCCGGGGTCATCGTGGGCCGCGCCGTCATCGGCGGCATGACCACCACCCTGGCGCTCGCCTATTCCGGCGGCTACCTCACCCTGCTCATGCTGTTCATGGGCCAGGGCGTGCCCATGCAGAACATGCTCAACTTAAGTTACGTCTCAGCGGAACTTCTGCACATTCTGGCCGGAAGCTTCGGTCTGGTGCTGGTCGCGCCTTTGACGGCCGTTATTGGGTGTGTCGTATACGCGCGGCGGGGTGGAAAGGCATAGTTGCCGAAGCCAATGGATAGCATGCCTCCGGCGGCCAAAGAGTGCTCCGCCCTCTCTGGACTCACCCGCCAAGGGGCGCGCCCCTTGGAACCCATTCAGGGTGACTAAGAAAATGGTGCGCGGGTTCCGTTCTGTTGATTCGGGCCGTCCTGGCCCTCACCCCTTCGGGGCGCCGGGGAGGGCCCCGGCGGGCAATTCCGCTATCCTGCGGAATTGTCGCGCCACGGCGCTCACATACTGCCGGGTGCGGGTTTGAAAGGTTGAAAGAAGCGAAACTAAGCAAAACGGCTCTCCGTTTCATCAACGGAGAGCCGTCTTCTTTTTCTTCGGTGGCAGCACAACCCGCCCCACAGGACGTGGGGCTGCGGAGCGGCGGGGAGCCAGAAAAACACCTCACTACACGCACCGAGCCGGCGGCCGCGCCCGGCGGCGGCTTGCGTATCCTGCACAACATCCCGCCGCGAAAGGCCGCGTCCGCCAGGAAGGCGGACCGGCCGTCATCCGAAGCGGACGGTTTCCCCTCCTCCGGGCGTCTAGAGCAATTTCGCTATGAGATTGTCGCTTAACGGCGGGCAAAGCCCGCCTACGCCAATCTCGCGGGCGTTGCTGCACTGCGTTCCGCAACACCAGAGCATTTCATCCGCATAGACAATTTTAAAGTTGAAATGCTCTAA